>JAHEKL010000011.1 GCA_024638345.1 Gammaproteobacteria bacterium
GGATCGCGGTGGCCTCGGGACGTGGACTGCTGGCCGGTTCGGTCATGAGATCAGCGAGGGATCGGGTTCCGAGGAGTCCAGCTCGATCGGTCATCCGACGAGGCCCGACGGGGTGGTGCGCACCTCGATACGCCCGGCCCTCTTCAATCCTCGCGGGTGTGACCGCTCGCGGTGGATGTGGCCGAAGTTCGGGAGCGGACGTCAAAGTGACTGGCGGATCGAGGGGCTGCAAGCGGACCGGAAGTCTGAGGATGGCGAGTCGTGGCGCTTCGGTGGAGCTAGCGGGCCAGGTTGCGCATCATGGCCCTGGTTTCCTCCTCCAGCTTCCCGCACATCAGATCGCACAGGTGGTTGACCGTCTCGTCCGCGAGCCGATACTCCACGAACAACCCCTCCTTCCTTCGGGACACGAAGCCCAATTGGTGGAGAAGCTGGAGGTGCTTGGACACGTTCGCTGGATGCAGCTCGGTGACCTCAGCCAGCTCACCGACCGTGCGCTCGCCTCTCCGAAGCGTATCGAGAAGCAGCAGTCTGGCAGGCTCGGCGAGCGCCTTGAAGCGCTCAGCCACGAGCTCGAGCAGCTCTGGGGGCATGGGTGCTTTCATTCCTTCTCCTCTATGTGTTTCGACGGGTGCCCAGTCGAGCTGGCCGAGCCCGTCTCCTGTCGTCAGACCCCGGCGGGCGTCCTCGAACCGCTGTTGGGGACCGAGAGATCTCGACCGGTCGCAGAACCGCCTGCCTGAAACCAGCCGGCCAGACCTCCCTCCAAATCCTTCACGTCACTGAAGCCTTCGGCGCGGAGGATCGAAGCAGCGATTGCGCTGCGGCTTCCGCTCGCGCAGTAGGTCACCAAGGGTCGGTCCTTCTCGAGCTCGTGGCAGCGCTCACGCACGTCACCCAGCGAGACGTGTACGGCCTCGGCGATGTGACCCGCGTCCCACTCGTCTCGCCCCCGTACATCGATGATCTCGACGGCGCTCTTCTTCAGGGCCGCCGCCAGTTCCAGCGGTCCGATCCGCTCACTGGTCTCCAGTCGTCCTCCGGCGCTCGTCCATGCGTCGAGCGTGGAGCCGAGAATGAGTCCGCTCAACCGATCCAGCCCGATCATTCGAAGATGACGCTCCGCGGTCCGGGCTCGTGGCCAGTCGTCGACGACGAGCCGCAGGTCCTCGTCATACGGAACCAGCGAACCAGCGTTGGTGGTGAACTGACGGTCCAACGGGATGCTGATCGAGCCCGGGAGGTGTCCCAGCGCGTACCGGCTGGCCGAGCGGGTGTCGATCACGAATCCGCGGTCGCGGACGATTCCGTCCACGTCTTCCACCTCTTCGGCGTGCCGGACCTTACCGATGATGCGTGGGCCGTCTCGATTCAGACGCTTCATTTCCGCGAAGTACGCGGGTGGTTCGGGCTGTCCTTCCAGGACGGCCGTCACGAACGCGTCCTCGGACTGGACCGAGAAGGCCCAGTTGAAGCGCCGCTCGTATCCCAGCGTGGACGTCGGGACCGCCCCCAATTCCTTTCCGCAGGCCGAGCCGGCTCCGTGTCCCGGCCAAATCTGAAGCCAGTCATCCAGTTGTTTGAACCGCTGGAGGCTGCGATAGAGGTCCCGGGCACCCGCTTCCATCGTACCGCGGACTTTCGCCGCCTTCTCGAGCAGGTCGGGACGGCCCACGTCCCCTACGAACAAGAAATCCCCCGTGAAGGCTCCCATCGGGCGGTCGGCTCCGGCTTGGTCCGTGACGAGGAACGTGAGGTGCTCGGGGGTGTGCCCCGGAGTGTGCATCACGTCGAGCCGAACGTTACCGATCTCGAAGGAGTCTCCATCCGTGAGCAGCACCGCCCCATCCCGCTCGGCGAAGCGATATCTCCAGTCGGGGGCACCCTCGTCGGAGAGATAGATTCGTGATCCGGTGCGGGTCGCGAGCTCGCGAGTCCCCGACAGGAAGTCGGCGTGGATGTGCGTCTCGGTGACGTGCGTGATCCGAAGACCCTCTTCCTTCGCAGCCTCGATGTAGGGCGTGACGTCTCGCAGGGGATCCACTATCAGGGCCTCCCCAGTGCTCTGACACCCTACCAGGTAGGAGGCCTGGGCCAGAGGCTCGTCGTAGAAGCGCTTGAGAATCACCTGAACCCCTCCATGTACACGATGAAGAACGACATGACGACCAGAAAGCCGGCGAAGCTGCGCCGCAGCGTACTAGCCGGAAGCCAGCAAGAGAGACGGGCGCCCAGCAGAATGCCCCCGACGGAGGCGATCGTGAACAATCCCATCACGGTCCAGGCGATCGACACCTGATCCAGGTAGCCCCAGAAGCCCGCAGCCGACTTCAAAGCGATCACGAGCAGCGACGTTCCGATTGCTTCCCTCACCTCGATGTCGCCGAGCAAGAGGAGAGCGGGTACGATCAAAAAGCCACCCCCGACCCCGACGAGCCCGGTCAGTGCGCCCACAGCGAGCCCTTCCAGACCCAGGAGGAGGATCAGCCCCGTCGCAAAGCCCGCCAGTGGGCCAGCTTCGACAGGGGCTTCGGACTCCGCTGGGAGCTGGGGATGGCGACTGCCCCGAAGCATGAAATAAGCGGCTAGCAGCATGACCACTGCGAAGAGAATGAGCTGCGTTTCGCCCGAAGTGAACCGGGCCAGGCGGGCGCCGAGGTAGGTGCCCACCATGGCCACCGGGGCGAATATCAGGGCTGCCGTGAATCGCACGTTTCCGGCCCGCCAGTGAATCGCAGAGCCCACCAGAGCCGTGGCCCCGACGACGGCGAGACTCATGGCGATCGCCGACTTCGCTTCGACACCCAGGACGTAGACGAAGATGGGTACCGCCAGGATGGAGCCACCTGCGCCGAGGAGCCCCAGGGTGACGCCCATTCCGGCACCGAGGAGGAACGCAAGAAGGAGCATCGGGCCGGCCCCGCAAAGGATGCGACGGGACAACTAATCAACTGTACAGTTGAATATAGGGCCCGATACCGTGCCGTCAAGTGAACCCGGGCGACTCGAACGCTTCAGAGCGCGGGACGGCTCGCGCTTCCGTAACCCGTGAGCTCGAGGTACCCTCGCCCGATCTCCCGGTCGTCGGGGCCTTTCACCACGATGGCGCCCTCCCAGTAGAAGAGGTCGGTGACGAGGCGACTCACGTTCTCCTGGTCGTCGAGCAGCGGCTCCACGTACAAGGAGATCTCCTCATCTGGAAGCTCGACGCGCCACTCGAGGGGATATCTGGCGTCGGTCGTGGGACTCCTCCAGAGGCGGCTGGGCTCGGCGGACCACTGCTCCGCACGGAGATAGCGGGGCCGACCGTCTTGGGAGATCACGGTGGCATGAGCGAAGTCGATCTCGTCGCTCTGGCCGCGAAGCATGAAGAGCATGAGATCCCGCCCATCGTGTAGCTGGATGCTGAACCAGTCCCAGCCGCTCTGATTCTCCGCCAATGGATCCGAGCTGAACTCCTTGTCCATCCAACTGGTCCCTTGCACGACGAACGTGCTGTCTCCCATTCGAAGGGTGCCACCCGTGTCCAGTCGGGGGAAGCTGTAGTAGAGGCTCGCACGGCCTGGGTCCGGCGCCTTGCGGCTGTACCCGTTCGGACCCTGCAGGACCAGCGGCTTTTCGGGACGCGTGGCGAGCGTGAGCGAGAATCGTTGCGTGTCGTCGGCCATACCGAAGTCGAAGGCCGCTCCGTTCCAGTCCAGCGTCCAGTCTCCGCTCGTGCCGGGTGGTGCGAGAGCTCTAGCGATTCGAGGGTTCGGGGCCTCGTGGAACTCGGCAAGAAGCGGCGCGGCTCGGTGGAGGATCTCGCTGAACAGATGTTGGCCGGTGCTCAGATCCGTGATCGCGGCGTGACCCATGAGGACGTCGGTGGCGCTCCAGGAGCTTACGGAATTCACCGGCTCCGGAAGCACACCGATCTTGAAGATCGTGAATTGATAACCGAACCGGGGAGTCTGGTCCTCGCCAGTCGCGAGCTGACCCGTCAGGTACCACCACTCGGTCTTGTAGCCCGGATGTGGCCAATGATCCTGCGGAAACGACCACTCGTACTCGGGATCCGCGCTTCGCCATTCCGGCGACTGGGCAGTGGCGCGGAGGGCGAAAAGGAGCATCACGGCCACGACACCGATCCGATGGACGTGCATCAGAGGTTCTCCCGACTCAGCTCGGCGGCCGGTGTCCGACTGGCACGCATGGCGGGGTAGAGACTGGCCAGCAGGGCGGCGGTCAGAATCGTCCCAGCCTGCTGCGCGAGGTCGAACGCAGGCAGATGGGCCTGGATCGTCCAACCGAAATAGGCCCGGTTGGTGACGTAGATGAGGATCCCGGCCAGGGCAACTCCGCCGAGCCCGCCGAGAAAGAGGCCGATCCCGGCGATCCCGATTCCCTTTCCTACGAACAGTGAGAAGACTTGGCGTCGGGTGGCCCCGAGCGCTCGGTACAGGGCCAGCTCCGACTGCTTCTCTCGCGCGAGGACGAGCAAGGCGAGTGTGATTCCGGCTGCCGCGATGAGCAAGCTCATCGCTTGCAGGATCCGGGTGATCGCGAAGGTCTGATCGAAGACGCGAAGGGCCTCGTCACGCAGCGTCGAGTTGCTTCGCGCGATCAGTGGGACGTCCGGGAAGGCGGCCCGAAGCTCGTCGATAACCGCCTCCGGGTCCACACCGGGAGAGAGATACACCGCGATGCTCTGCGTTCCTCCCGGACCGAAATACTCCGTCATCGTCCGGAGGTCCATCGCGACTGCTCCCCGCTCCGTGCTGTAGTCGTAGTATACCCCCGCGATCCGGGGTCGGACGAGGCCGTTCGGTCCTCGGATCTCCAATCGATCTCCAGGACCCACGCCGGTCTTTCGAAAGAAAGGCTCACTGACGAGCACGGCTCCATCGCGCGCTACCCCCTGCGTGGACCCCTCGAGCATTGCGAATCTCGGCTCTCCTCCTTCCAACTCGAAGTCGACGCCCAGGATCGAGACCGATCGGTCGCCCACGAATCCGGAGAAGCTGCGCAACCGATCCACGGCACGTACGTCGGCACGTGCCCTCACGGCGGAGATCACCCGGTCGTCCAGGATGGTCTCATCGGTCTCCCCCCGCCACGACTCGGTCGTCACGAACACGTCGGCCCGGACCGTGTCGGCGATCCAAAGATCGAGCGTCTCTCGAAAGCTCCCGACCATCAAGGTGATTCCGACCAACATGGCGACGGCTACCGTCAACGCGGCGGCCGCGAAGGCCGTCGTCTGAAGTCTCGCGGAAAGCGATTTCAAGGCGAACCGCCAATCGAAGGCGTTGGTTCTGGCCACCGCCCCCAGGCGATGGACCAAGAGCGGCGTGAGCAACGGCAGACCGACCAGGAGGGCGGCGGCGAGCGCGAAGCCCGAGTGCTGCCACTCACGACCGAGCGTCAGGTACCCCACCGCCGCTATTCCCAGGATTGCCAGACCGGTGGTGAAGAGCGCAGGTGCGCGTGAGCGCGTCCGTTCGTGGAGCGTGAATGCGGCAAGCAGGCTCTTCGTGTCCCTCCGACTCATGTCCAGGGCAGGTCCGAGGGCTCCGGCCACTGCCCCTCCCAGTCCGACGACGACGCCCAGGCCATAGATCCACCAGGGTAGAACCAGCGATTCGATCTCCTCCAGGAGATAGAGATTCGTGAGGGTCGCGCTTACGAGGTCCAGGTTGGCGTTCGCGACGGCCAACCCGAGGGGCAGACCCAGGCTCACACCAAGCAGCCCCAGCAGCGTGATCTCGGAAAGGATCAGACCGAACACCTGGCCGCGAGTTGCACCTAGGCTTCTCAAGATCCCGAACTCCCTGCGGCGCCTCACCAGAGCCGTCTGGGCCGCGCTGTGCACGAGGAACACGCCCACGAAGATCGATATCAGCGAGAGCGCGGTCAGGTTGAGACGGAACGCGCTCAGGAGGCCCGCGGCCTCCTGGCCTCGCTGGTCCGGCGTGAGCACGCGAACGCCTGGCCCGAGTCGATCACGGAGGAGACTCGCGAGACGGTCCGGAGCGACACCGTCGCGGACCTGAACGTCGATCTGATCGATCCTTCCGACTGTCCCGAAGAGGCTCTGAGCATGCGCGATGTCCATCGTCACAAGCCGACTCGATGCCAGGGGCGTCGCGGATTGAAAGTCGACCAGCGTCCCGATCGTCAAGACCGCAGAGCGGCTCCCGCTCGTAACGACCACGGTGTCGCCCACGCTCCAGCCCCGATCTGCGGCGAGCCGTGGGGAGATCGCGACCCACCCGGGCGTGGCGAGAGCGTTCACCGGATCCTCGGGGAGAACCTCATGGCTGAGGGGCACCGATACGGGAGCGAAGAGATCGAATCCCACCACGTCGAGATAGAAGCGGTCGTCCCCGGACACGGCCACGGAGCGCTGAACGAGAGGCCACGCCCTCTCGACCCCTGGGGTCGACAGGACCTCTCTCAACACGGTTTCGTCCAGGGAGGGGGTCGCTCCGAGGACCGAGACTTCCGCGTCTCCGCTGACCGCTCGGATGCTTCCGGAAAACGCCGCCGTCGCGTTCAGGTTGATCACCTGCACGGCAAGAACGGCGGCCACACCGAGCGCCACACCGAGAACGGTCAACGCGTAGAGCGCTCGACCGTCGCGGAAGTGCGCGCCCAGTATCTTTCCGAAGTAACGGATCATGGTAGGACGACAGTCCCACTGTGCATCTCCCATCGCTCGTGCGCCCGCCCCGCGACCTCCGGGGAGTGCGTGACATAGACGAAGGTGAGACGCTGTTCGTCCACGAGCTCGAACATCAGATCCATGACCGCGCTGCTGGTCTCGTCGTCCAGATTCCCGGTCGGCTCGTCGGCCAACAGGATGAGCGGCCGTCTGAGCAGAGCCCGACAGATGGCGACTCTCTGCATCTCTCCCCCGCTCAGGCGATCCACCGGGTCTTCGACGCGATTTGCGAGACCTACACGCTGTAGCAGCTCGTGGATACGGGGCTCGAAGTCGGAGGGCCGGGTTCCGGCGATGAGCTCAGGGAGAGCCACGTTGTCCCTCACACTGAGGTGAGGGAGAAGATGGAAGAACTGGAACACGAGACCCACGGTATCACGTCGAAGCAGTGTCCGTTCCCGCTCCGAAAGCGAAGAGAGCCCCCGACCCGCGATCTCGACTTCCCCCTCGGTGGGCGAATCGATGCCTGCCGCCAAGTGGAGGAGGGTGGACTTCCCGCTGCCGCTCCGGCCTACGATCGAGACGATCCGCCCGCCCGGAATGGAGAACGTCGTGGGCTGCAGAGCGACGATACTTCCGGACGCCGATCCGTCGTACCGCTTCGAAACGCCCACGAATCGGAGCGCCATGCTCTCGCTCATCCGGATCTCTTGGGCGGGGGTTCGCCGAACAACTTCGCGAGCACGACGTCGGCCAGATGGGCATCCCCAGCGTCGGCATACGAATAGCTCGCGCGAACGACCGGCTTTCGAATGTCTACGACCCGGGACAGATCGATCGGAGTCCCGATCACGACGACATCGCACTCCACCTCGTCGATCGTCCGCTCCAGGTCTTCGAGCTGATCCTGGCCGTAACCCAGTGCCGGCAGAACTTCCTGAATATGTGGGTATCGCTCGAAGGTCTCGGCGATCTCCCCGAATGCATAGGGCCGGGGGTCGACGATTGCCGAGGCGCCCCCGGCTCGGGCGGCCAACAGCCCCGCGCCGTAACCCATCCCTCCATGCGTAATCGTCGGGCCGTCCTCCAGGACCAAGACCCTCTTTCCAGCGACGGTATCGGGACGATCGAGCGAATAGGGAGATCTTCCCAGCACGACGTCCGCGTCCGCGTTCATCCTCGACGCGCTCTCCAGCACACGTTCGATCTGCGCGGCGGTGGCGTGATCCGTCTTCGCGACGACGAGGACGTCCGCGTTCTCGACGTTCCATCGGCTCGGGAAGTATGCGGCTTCGTCACCGGCCCTCAGCGGATCGAGCAGCGTGACGAGGACGTCCGGCTCCACGAACGGTCCGTCGTTGTTGCCTCCATCCCAAAGCACCACGTCGGATTCGGACTCCGCGACGCCCAAGATCTTCAGGTAGTCGGCACCCGCAAAGACGACGCTACCGTTGACCAGATGCGGCTCGTACTCCTCCCGCTCCTCCAGCGTGCAGGCGTGCCGGGAGAGGTCTTCGATCGTTTCGAAGCGTTGAAGCACCTGATTCTCGAGGTGGCCATAAGGCATGGGATGTCGAAGCACTGCCACGCGGCGTCCCAGGTTCCGGATCGCACTCGACAGATGACGGGACACACCGCTCTTTCCACATCCGGTACGTACGGCACACACCGCGACGGAGGGCAGGGTCGTCGGAAGCAGCCCGGACTTGATATCGAAGGTGCCGAACCGTGCCCCCCATCCTTCTACTCGCTCCGCGAGTCGCTGCACATCGCTCATCGAGACGTCGGAGTAGGCGAAGACCACCTCGTCGACCCCTCCCTCTCGGATGAGGGACTCCAGCTCCTCCTCGGGGCGGATCGGAATCCCATCCGGGTACAGAGCGCCCGCCAGGACCGGAGGATAAGACCGATCTGCGATATGTGGGATCTGCGTCGCCGTGAACGCGACGACGCGCGATGTCGGATCGTGTCGATACCGTGTGTTGAAGACGTGGAAGTCCCGGCCACCGGCGCCGAGCAGGATGATTCTCTCGACCATCTCGGATTCCTCGATTTCGCGGCCCTCCCGATATCGTCCCACCCCGTGGTCTCCGCAAGCGGTCCCATGTTCGAGACGGGTTGACGGATGTGCTCATTCGTTTGACAATGGTTGTACAATCTCGTGACAACACCGCTCATTGCCAAGGAGATGGCAGCGCATGACCAAGGGCCGGGGGGTAGGTCGGGGCGGCCGTCATCCCATTCAGGTCGTCGCGCGGAGGACCGGGCTGGCCCGCGATCGGATCAGGCAGTGGGAACGCCGCTACGAGGTCGTTTCTCCCGAACGCAGCGACGGTGGGCATCGGCTATACACAGACCAGGACGTGGAACGACTTCGTCTTCTCGCGCGTGTCGTCGAGGCGGGGCGACGGATCAGCGACGTGGCACCGATGAGCGACGCGGATCTCGCGCTCTTGGCCCGTGAAGACGCCGCACAGATCGTAACCGCGCGACCGCAGGTCGAAGCCGGGGACGTGGGTGACTTCGTTCAAAGCTGCATGGACCGCATTCAAGAGCTGGACGCGGACGGTTTGGAGTCGCTACTTCGGCGCTCGGCCACCACACTGGGAGCCTCCAGCTTCGTGCTCGGCGCCGCCGCTCCACTTCTCGCCCGTATCGGAGCGGATTGGGAGTCCGGTGCGATCCGACCTTCGCACGAGCACTTGGCCTCTGCGGTGTTCCGCAGAGTCCTCCTCGGGTTGGCCTCCGACGCGGGCGGGCTCGGCCGGCATCCAGTGCTCGTCGTAGCGACTCCCCAGGGGGCGACCCACGAGCTGGGGGCGCTCATGGTCTACGTACTCGCAGCGGCAGAGGGGTGGGGCGTTATCTATCTCGGCCCGGACCTTCCCGCTGCTGATGTGGCCTGGGTCGCCGTCAAGGCAAAGGCTCGGGCGGTGGCGATCAGCATCGTGCATCCCGCTGCGGATGCGAAGATCGGTAGTGAGCTCCGGACCCTCAAAGACTCGCTTCCCTCCAAGACCGCGCTCCTCGTGGGGGGCAGTGCCGCTCAATCGTACCAGCGGATTCTGGACAGCTCAGGATCTCGCCTCCTCCCCCTCGCGGACTTGGTGGACACGCTTCGCAGCTTGAGCTGAACACGGGCAGATCCTTCTAAGGGACGTCACCTCTGCTGGGAGTGGTACGTCCGAGCCTGCGAACAATCGTCTAGGCCGAGCTCCCGCCTTGGCGGATTACCGCAATCCCCAATCTCGCCAGCGCGTCCAGGAAGGCCTCGGGATCAGCGGGGGACACGATCAGACGTGATTGGTCGCTGAGACGCAGCTCGATACGCTTGGTCGCATCCGTAACATAGACGCGATAGTGGCCCCACTGCCGGTTCCAGTAGGTGCCGAAGTTTCCATGGATCCCCGAGACCCGGCGTACTCCGATACTCGCTCCGGGAGGCTCTGGAGCGGGACTGAGCGCAGCCTGTAGGTCTTCCAGCGGAATCGAGATGGGTTTGCCGGGGCGCAGGACGGTAAACGCCGTCGAACTCACTCCGAATCCAGTCGGTCGGAGGAAGTAGGGGGCGCCGAAGGCGGCTAAGAAAGGGAGCGGAAAGAGAAGAAACCAGGGATTCTGAAACCCGATCGCGAATGCGAGACCCAGGATGGTCGGCACGCCCATGCCTACCCCGTATCCGACCCCGAAGGTGACCAGCTTCTCCCGAGTCCCGAGTGTGGCTGGGAACACCGTCACCGCGGGATCCTCGTCGCCCTCCTGCAAACGGGGCTCGAGGTCACCCGCCTGGGCGGACCCTCGTACGCCTCGTCCACCATGCTCTCCACCGCACCCATGTCCTCTCCGCTCTGAACGTCCTCGCCCCTGCTCACTCAGTCAGGCAGCAAGGTGTCCGGACGGAAACCCGCAGACAACCGGGAGGCGCCCGAGTGTCGGCTCCTACTGGGAAAGCCTGACCAGAAGGTCCTGTGCGAGCTGGTTGAAGACGGCTCTGAGCTCGGTCGCGTCCGGTGCGAAGTAGTATCGGCCGAAGGGCTGATTGGGATTCGCGACGCCGTCCACGTTGGCCAGCTCCTGCATCAACGCGTGGTTAGGCGTGTACGCCGGGTCCGCGCCAGGATCGCCCAACCCGATCGTATACAGGAAGACATCTTCGTTCCGGATGTCGTTGGCTCGGTCACGACCGTTCTGATGAGCGATGATGTCGGCCGACACGGCATGGATCGGCGGTGCGGCCTGCTCGGTCCACGCAGCGCAGTGCGCGGCGCCCTGACACCCGCCGTACGAGCCGTTCGAGTCCGACGGGAGCCCGTCCGGATCGTCGTAGTATCCCCCAAGCAGCGACACGGGGTTGGTCTGCCGAATGGCCATGATCCGGTCCTGACCGCCGATCTGACCCCGGAAAGCGGTCGGCCTACCGTCGGTGAAGAAGACGACCACTTTGGTGGATCTCTGTCGCACGGCGGGGCTCGTGATCTGGTCGTGCGCCAGGCGAAGGCCCTCGCCGTAGTTCGTCCACCCGGTCGAGTTCATCGCCAGGATGTCGCCCTTGATCGAGTTCGTGAAGTTGTGGGAGATGAGGTGACGTTCGGTTGCTCTCGTGTTGAACGAGACCAAGCCCATCTGATCCAGGCCGTCGTCGAAGTGGTCGACGAAATCCCGCGCCGCGTTCTGCAGATCGTCCCACGCACCGACGGTGCCGAGCGACCCGGACTGGTCGATCACGAGGACGAGGTCGACGGGGGGAACGGCCGCCGTCGCACGGGACCCCACATCCAGCTCGTCGATTCCCATCACTTTGATGAAGAAGGTCGGCATCGCGCGTGTGGCCGTCATCCAGACCGTATCCTCGCCCTCCGCGTTCCTTCCGAATCCCACGTCGAGGCTGGCGCCACTCTGGGCCGACACACCATTGGTCTCGGCCAACGCGAGCGCCTGGGACCTGGCCGTGCCGGTTCCCGCCCGAAGATTCCTAGCGCCAGCGAGCACGCCCGCGTCCACGGCTCTGGAGAGCTGGGCCTTGGACACGTAGCCGAGACCCAGATCGATCACGGCTCCGGTAAGCCCGAGGATGACGATGCTCATCAACGCCACGAGGGCCAGGACCGCACCTCGCTCATCCGAGGCAAGTCGTCGCACGAGGCTCGGTAGCCTCGGATCTTCCGCTCGAGAGCCGTTTTCTTTCGTCATCTCATCCCCCCCCATCTATCTGCAAGGCCGCGACACGTCGGCCGCCAGCCCGCGTGGAGTATGTCCTAGAAGACCGACTTGTCGTACATGACGTCCGGAATGGTTCCGGAGAAGAAGCCCATCAATGGCGTTACCGAGGGCCGCTGGTAGAACACCTCGACAACATGCAGGCGAGAGCCGTCGGTAAGGTTGACCTGAGCCATCGATGCGATGACGTCCCCGGCGTTGCCGACCCGGCTGGCGCTCGCATATCCCGAGCTCGCGACCTGCTCCTCGATCTTGGCCACGGAGTTCTCCACGACGACCCGGCTCACGACGGCTCCGCCGCGACTGTCCAGTCTGATCTCGGAGCCGTTCTGCATGGTTACGTTGAGGACGTTGTCGAGATCCTCACCCCGCGACGCGATGTTCGCGCCCTCTCGGGTGAGGTACGACATGGCTTGCTGCGAGTCGAGCATTCCGCCGAACTCGATGATCGCGAAGGCGATCAGCAGAAGGAGCGGAGTGACGATCGTGAGCTCCACCAGGTCCTGGCCGCCCTCGTTTCGGGCCAGTCTGCGCAGAAGTCCGCCCAAGGGGCGGCCGGCTCGTCGGATCTGACGGGTCTTCATGGGAGTGCTCATGGGTAGAAGGGCTCGTTTCGCATCGATGTGGCGACCGAGAAATCGAGGACTCCGGTTCCAAGGACTTTCTTCATGACCGGGATCGCGACCTCGTATTCGTAGTCCAGGCTGACCGTGACGATCTCCTCCGGTCGGCCTCCATCGGGAGGATTGAGGGAGATGTCACCCGAGGTCACGCCGAAGTGCGAGGTGTTCCTCAGAATCGCCGTTCGAATCGACTGGGCCCGAGACAGGGGATCACCCGTGTCATCGTCCGCGAGGCTATTACCGGTCGCCGCGAATCGAGTGGCCTCGGCGACGGCGGTGCGGATTCTCAGGCGCGTCGAGTAGTAGCGGCTGAACTCGTAGATTCCGAAGAAGAGGATGGTGAAGACGGGAAGCGCGAGGATCAGTTCGACCAGACCTTGGCCTCCCGCCCCTCGAACCAATCCCAAGAAACCCTGCGAGCAGCGGCTGCGAGGGGTTCTTCCCCTGGTGTGTGGATCTATCCGCGCCATTGCGAGCCTCTGCTTTTCTTTGGTCGCCTCTGGTCCGATCGCGGCGACGATGCGGGTGGTGGACTTCAGGTGCCACCGACCGACTCGCACTGGGGCAGGGGGTATGCCAATTCTCTCAATAGGGTCGAGATTCGCCATGTAATGATGGGATTTCATGAGATCGGACCGCCTCTTCGCGCGCGCGAGGGATGGGCTCGGAAAGGGGTTGCTTCGCGGCACGTTGTCGGATCTGCGCAACACCCACGATGCGCGTGCCGAAGTCGTTGCGTGCAGGCGGGTTCTTGCCCACCTTGAGAGATACCGAATAAAACCCGTATATACTGTGCGTCGCCAACTCAGATCGTGGATTGACCTCGGAGGCCGGACGTGGAGCCTGTTCCTCAGAGAAGAGGAGGGCTACCGACCCGGAGCGCTCCTCGTCTTCACCGGCGATCCGAAGGATGGGATGGGTAGTCCGAAGATCCTCGTCCGCGGTCTTCGGGACGTGTACTCGGTTCCGGATCCCACGCTGCCGTTCTACTTCCAGGCGGCGACACGGGGGGGATTCGTCTGGGTAGACCGGGACGGGACTCCGTGGCACATCTGGAACCGGACACGCATGCGGTCCGGAACGGGAAGACGGCTAGAGGTGCATCACGCTGGAAGCCACCGCTCACTCTGGGAGCTTCCGGATTCGGAGCTGGAGACCCTGGTCCGGATGTCCACGATCTGCGATCCAGGCCCCACCCGGCTCCCGTCGCGACACGACCCGAGCGGCTAGAGGCCCTCCGTCGATCGCTTGAAATGATACGAGGCGAGGCGCATGCCCTCGCGCTCGTAGAACCGATGGGCGTCGATCCGTTGGACACCCGAATCCAGGTCCAGGCTCTGGCAGGCGTTGTCGATCGCCTGCTCGAAGAGCCACGCGAGCATCCTCGATCCGAACCCGCCGGAGCGTCTCGCCTCGTCGGTGACCAGGTCGTCCACGTAGAGGACTCTGCCGGCATGGAGCTGCTCGAGGAAACGATAACCCGCCACGGTGACGGGGGCGCGATCGACGTTCAGGAACGCGAGCCGATATCCCTGCTCCTGCTGGAGGCGGACGCGCGGCACGAAGGCCTCTCGCCCGATGTGCGGTCGCAGCTGGGCCATGACCGCGTAACAGCCGAGGATCTCGGCGTCCGATTCAGCGAGACGCACGCTTCCCGACCCGCTCATCGGTCCGAGTCAGGAAGTGGGACCTCTTCGCTGTCCGTCGTTCGTGCCGGCTCGAAAGATCCGACCGGCGCGGGCGATCGCACCTGCTCGATCCAGAAGACGCCGTCGTAGGGGACGCTGTTTCCTCTCGTGCCGACGAAGTCCACATCTCCGTCCCCATCCATGTCTCGCGCCACGAACTTGTCGAACATTCCCCGCTTCCGGCGGGAGATGTCGTGTCGGATCCAGGGCTCCGTCGGGTCTCCTGGATGCTCGAACCAGGCGATGCGGCCCAGAGGATCGTCGAGGGTGACCGCGCCGTCCGTATCTCTGGGTCCCCGGCTGTATCCGCCGACGATCACGTCCGGGTTTCCGTCATCGTTGATGTCCGCGACCGTGAACCCGGTGGACGAATCGGGCGTCGTGCCTCCGATCGGGTGGAGCGTCCATTCCTCCTGCCGGGTCTCCGGCTGCTCGAGCCACACCAGGCTGCGCCCGGCCTCCACGAGGACGATATCCAGCCTGCCGTCGCCGCTCAGATCGACGAAGTCGAGATTGAACCCCGTCACTCGTGGCTCCCAGGCTCCACCCTCCGCTCCGCGGGAGTCGTCCTCCGCAATCGCGGAGGCATCGATCTCGATCCTTCGCTCGACGAAGCCCGGTTCCGGGCGTCCGTCGTTCTCGAACCACATGATCCTGCCCTCGCCACGCGAGCCGCCCACGATGTCCATGTCCCCGTCGCCGTCGAGGTCTACGGGCTGGGAGTTGATCGGTATTCGCACACGAGTGAGCTCATGCTCGATCCAGCTCGACCCGTCCAGAGGGTCGCCACTGATCTCGTACCAGGAGATCGAGTTCAGCTCCTCGGTCCGAGGATCTGGGCTCTGCTCACCCTTGTTGGCCGCGACCGCCTCGGGTCGACCGTCCATGTTCAGATCCGCGAAAAAGGCCCTGATGTAGGATCCGCGGTCTGTCGAGACCGGGGGGATCACCCGTGCCCACCGAGTCGTGCGCGCATCGGGCCCTGGGTTTTGGAGATAGATGAGGTGCGCGAGCTCGCAGGCGACGAGGACGTCCGGATAGCCGTCCCCGTTCACGTCCGCGACCGCGACATCCTCGGCCGCCCCGGCTTCCGGTCCTTCCACGAGGGTTACGAGCTCCCAGTGCAGTGGGCTCTCGGATCCGAACGCCAGACGGACGTGTCCGTCCGCGACGCCGTCGTACTCGGTATCCGATTCGTGCACCGAGACGATATCCAGGTATCCGTCCAGATCGAGGTCGGCCATGACGAGCCCGTCCCCACCGCGGATATCGACACCGCCGATCGAGACATCGTCGATCACGTGCTCTCGCCACGAGATGTAACTACCGTCCGGCGTCACGGCGCTAGTGAGTGACTCGCCGACCGGCACGGGCTCCAGTTCGATATCGCCGGTCTCGCCCGAGCCGGAGAGGCCGGGACTCGCCGGCTGGCAGCCCGCCACGAAGAGGAGCACCAGTCGCCAGCCGTGCGCGCTCTCGAATCTCATCAATCGCCTCCATCTCGGCCCGCGGAAAGCCGCCGCCATGTCCAGATGATTCTACTCGCGCAGGCGGGCGACCGGCCAGGTGATTGGGAAGCGTCAGTGAGGAGGGTTACCGACCGGACCCCCGGGTATGCGCTACTCGCGGCACGGATCTCTCGGATGAGCTCGGACCGGGGTGGTGGCGCCCGGTCTTGCCGCCTGTCCCAGATCCGGCTATCGGTTCGAACACACAAGCGAGTGGGCCACACGGAAGCCGGTACAAGCCGGCGCGGCCCCGCCACTGTGAGAGGTCCGGGAAAGAACCCGGAACGCTCGTTCAGCGATATCCACTGGAGCGCATGCTCCGGGAAGGAGAACGACGCGGCCTCGAGCCAGGAGACGTGGCCCACCCGCCCTCTGCTCACGACCTCCGAGGGGAGCGTGTGACCAGGAGTTGCGGATGCCGGCCCCCGTCTCCGCTTCCCCGTCACAGCCGACGTCTGGAGGTCTCCGAGTCCCGCTTGGGCGGGACGGGAGGATCCAGCATGTCCGACACACCTCGACGCGACAAGGGGCTCGTCCCGCTCTTGTCCACACTCGTCCTCTGCCTCTGCCCCCTTGCGCTCGAAGGCCAGAGCGCGGCCGATCCACCCGCGGACTCCACGATCGCGCTGCAGGGGATCATCGTGACGGCAACGCCGGTTCCGGTTCCCGAAGGAGCCCTGGGGAGTCACGTTTCGGTCTTGAGCGGCGATGAGCTGAGGGGGCACGGAGTGACTCAGGTCGCCGACGCCCTCCGCTCCGTCAGCGGGTTGACGATCGTCCGCAGCGGGTCCTTCGGCGCCCGCTCGTCGGTCTTTCTTCGAGGCGGCGAGAGCGACTACGTCCTGGTGATGGTCGACGGCGTGCCGCTCAATCAGCCGGGCGGTGCGGTCGACCTGGCCGGCCTGACGACCGAGGATGTCGAGCGCATCGAGATCGTGCGGGGACCTGCGAGCGGTCTCTACGGCTCCGATGCGGTCACCGGCGTGATTCAGATCATCACCCGGCGGGGCGAGAGGGGTCTGGCGGGCTCCGCGACCGTTCGTGGCGGCAGCTTCGGAAGTCTCGACGGAATCCTCGACGTCCGGGGCGGCAGCGAGTCCGGATCCTTCGCGTTGTCCATGGCCCGCTACGATACGGACGGAATCCTCGCGTTCAACAATCGGCACCGTAACACCGTCCTGTCGGGTCGCGCAGAGCTCCGCCTCGATTCGCGATCCACCGCTCGAGTGACGGCCCGACTCCAGGACCGGCTCTATCGCTTTCCAACGGACGACGCCGGGGCGGCGGTCGACATCAATCAGTCCAGCTTCTCCGAGGAGGCGACACTGGGGATCGAGCTCGATCGGAGCGTCGGTGAGCGTCTGAACTTCCGTGGGCTAGTCACGCTCAATGACGTCGACAGCGGAACCGACGACGCGCCCGACGGGCCCGAGGACGACGTGGGGTTCTTCGGATTCCAGAGCCTGGACGCAATGCGAAGGGTGGCTGCGGATGTGCGCGCCAACTGGCATGTATCGGAGCGCACCGTGCTGACTGCGGGAGGGGAGCTCGAGCGGCAGCAGATTCGATCGTTCAGCGAAAGCCTCTCGGAGTTCGGTACGAGCACCGGCCGTTCGGAGAACTCGCGCTCGAACGGCGCCATCTACGGGCACGCCCTCACCGCGTTCGGCAGGTTGGCGCTGAACGGAGGGCTGCGAGTCGAGGACAACGAGCTTTACGGTCGGTTCGTGACCTACCAGGGAGGCTCCGGGGTCGACGTCCGGCCCGGGACCCGGATCCGGGTGGCCGCCGGACGCGGAATCAAGGAGCCGACCTTCTTCGAAGCCTTCGCCAGCGGCTTCGCCGTCGGGAACCCCGATCTGGAGCCCGAGCGCTCTACCTCGTGGGAGCTCGGCGTCGAGCAGGATCTGACGACGAACGTTCGGTTCGGAGCGACCTGGTTCGACCAGTCGTTCGAGGATCTGATCCAATTCACGCTCTCGCCACCCTCACCCGGCGACCCCAATTTCTTGAACGTCGCGGCGGCAGAGTCGCGAGGATTGGAGCTCGATTTCACGGCAGGACTCGGCTCGAGCGAGCTGACCGGTAGCTGGACCTGGCTGGATACGAAGGTCAGGGATCCCGGCTTCGACGAGGGTCCATCGGCGACTTTCGTCGATGGTGAACCGCTCATCCGACGTCCCGAAGCCCAGGGAAGCCTAGGCGCGCGTGGGGTGATCGCCGGCCGGCTACGTTGGCGGACCGAGCTGCAGTGGGTCGACGAGCGATCCGATCGGAACTTCCAGGTCTTTCCCGCCGAGCCGGTCACGCTCGAGAGGTATACGCTGGTCCACCTGGGTCTGGATGCCACGGTCGTCGAAGTCGACGCGGGTCGACCGGGTCTCGATCTGATCCTTCGCATCGACAACCTCGGTGACACGGACTATCAGGAGGCCTTCGGGTTCGAGGCGCCGGGGAGGGGGATCTACCTGGGCGGGCGAATCCACTGGCAGGACGGTTAGCCGCTCTGCGCGGTCGTTCTTGGACGATCCGCCAGGATCAGCGCTCGAGTGCGAAGACCCAGACCACGCCGCCCTCGGGGACGAACGTGCTCGTCCCTCGGTCCTGGTCGATCCGACGAGTCATCGAAGCGGCGTCCACGCCCCACCCGGACTGGACCGCGACGTATTGGACGCCGTCCACCGCGAAGGTCGACGGAACTCCGATCACGCCCGAATTCGTTCGAAACTGCCAGAGGGTCTCTCCCGACTCGGCGTCGAAAGCCCGGAAGTATCGGTCGTGGGTGCCGCCTGCGAACACCAGACCCCCGCCGGTCGTGAGCACTGGCCCCCAGTTGTGGGACTCGAATTCCCGGACCCAGACCCTTTCCCCGCGATCCAGATCCCACGCCTGGATCTCCCCGATGTGGTCCGCGTCCGGCTGGACCATCATCTCGGTCGACGCGCCCGTATAGGAGCGACCGGGCACGTAGACCGGCTCGGTACCCGTGATGGCACCGCAGTGATTGTTGTTGGCCGGTATGTAGAGAAGGCGGGTCATCGGATTGTAGGCCGCGGGGGGCCAGTCCTTCCCGCCCCAGAGGGAGGGGCAGAATTCCGCTCGACGCCCGGTCCCCGGTTTTCGGGTCTCGTCGTATGTGGGCCGACCCGTTTCCGGATCGATGCTCGTGAAGACGTTCTGGGTGACGAACGGGTCGGCGTCCACGAACCGGATCGCGTTGGGCTGGCGCTCGAGAATCCAGAGGTATCCGTTCCGACCAGGGTGGACGAGCGCCGGAATGGTTCTCCCCCCGCGCTCGACGTCGACCAACAAGGGGGTCGAGACTTCGTCCCAATCCCACGAGCCGTTCCAATGGTACTGGTGATATCCTCGGATCTCCCCCGTGTCCACGTCCAACGCGAGGACCGAGTTCGTGTAGAGGTTGTCCCCGGGACGTTGATCCCCAATCCAGGGTCCAGGATTCCCCGTCCCCCAGTATGTGAGTCCAAGGGCGGGGTCGTAGTGACCGGTGAGCCAGACGGCCGCTCCCCCCGTCCTCCAGGAGTCACCGGGCCACGTGTCGTTCCCGAATTCTCCCGGCGCGGGCACGGTGTAGGTCCTCCATACCTCCTCACCCGTCTCCGTGTCGAGCGCGACGACGAACCCACGGATGCCCAGCTCTCCTCCGGAAACACCCACCATGACCTTACCGCGAGCCGCGAGCGGAGCGAGAGTCATGTAATAACCGGAAGAGTTGTCTGCGACGGGCATATCCCATGCGACCCTGCCGGACTGGGCGTCCAGGGCCACCACCCGCGCATCCAGGGTGGCCATGAAGACGTGATCCCCGAAGAGCGCGACGCCACGATTGGTGTTGTGGAAGGCGACCAGGTCGTCCGGAAGCTCGTGCTGATATCGCCAGATCAGCTCGCCGGTCCGTGCGTCCAGAGCGAACACCTGGTTGCGCGGCGTCGAAACGAACATCGTCCCGTTGTTGACGACCGGCGGCGCCTCGTGGCCGCTTCCGACACCCGTCGAGAACGACCAAACCGGGACCAGGTCGTCCACATTCGACGTGTCGATCTGATCGAGGGGGCTGTAGCCCCAGCCATTGTAGTTGCCTCGGTACGACAGCCAGTTCTCAGGCTCGGGATCGACGAGACGCTCGTCGGTCACCGACGCATAGGACTGACCCACGGCGGGGGCGGGTGCGAGTGACGCGGCGGCCGTCAACAACACGAGGGTCGAGCGGATTGGCCAATCGAACCGATTCATCTTGAGCTCCGGTGCAAACGGGCGGAGGCTGGAACACCGGCGAAGCCTCCCGCAATCTTCGGGGCCGACCACGAGACATGCAACCGCGTGGGGTGGCCCTTCTCAGAGTTCCGGCGAACGGATGACGGTCATCTTCTCCACCTGCATGTCCGCCATGGTGTAGGGGATTCCTCCGATCCCCAGACCCGAGCGTTTGAGCCCTCCGAACGGCATCCAGTCGACGCGGAACGCGGTGTGTTCGTTCACCATTACGGCGAAAGCGTCCAGCCGCCGAGCGGCCCGGAGCGCCCGGTCGAGATCCTTGGTGAACACAGATGCCTGGAACGAGTAGGGGACTCGATTGCTGCGCTCGATGGCCGTGTCCATGTCGTCGTAGGGGTAGACGCACACCACGGGCCCGAAGATCTCGGATCTGCTGACCCGGGCATCGTCGGGGGGATCCAGGAGCACCGTAGGCCGATAACACGTGTTGGAGATTCGCTCGCCGCCGCAGACGACCTTCGCTCCTCCGTCTACGGCCTCTTGTACCCACTCCTCCACCCGATCCACCTCTCCCGGTCGGATGAGCGGTCCGACATCCGTTTCTTCCAGCGTCGGATCACCCACTACCATCTCGGTGGCGAGGGTGGAGAGCCGATCGGCCACATCCCGTGCCACGGCCCGGTCCACGAAGAGCCTCTGCACGGAGACGCAGACCTGTCCTGCATGGTAGAGGCCGCCTCTCGCCAATCGGGGCAGGGCGTCGTCCAAGTCCGCGTCGGCTGCTACGATTACGGGTGCGGCGCCGCCGTGCTCCAACGCGCATCGAGTCCCGGGTGCGAGCTTGGAGCGAAGCATCCACCCCACGCGATCGCTCCCGATGAACGTGAAGAAGGCTACGCGCTCGTCCTCGATCAGCTCCGCGCTCACATCGTGATCGTTCGTGAGGAGTCCTTGGCACCATGCATCGGGAAGCCCAGCCTCGCGCAGGATCTCGACGAAGCGCATGCCCGACAGCGGCGTGGCTTCCGCGGGCTTGACGATGACCGGGCAGCCGGCCGCGATCGCAGGACCCACCTGATGTGCGATCAGGTTGACGGGGTGATTGAAGGCGCTGAACGCGACCACGACCCCGATCGGCTCGTGTCGGGTGAAGGCCAGCTTCCCTTCCGAAGCCACGTTGAGACCCATGGGGATCTCCCGCCCGGACTGCGTCCGGAGATACTCGGCACACAGCTTGACCGAGTCCACGGCCCGATCCACCTCGACCAAGGAGTCGACCAGCGGCTTCCCGCCCTCCCTTGCCGCCTCCACCGCGAGGTGCTCGCGTCGGTCCCTGATGAGGTCCGAGGCCCGTTCAAGGATGGCGACTCGCTCGCCCCCCGGGATCCAACCATCCCGGTCACGATACAGGTCGTATGCGGTCTGGAGCGCCTTCTGGATCCCGGCCGACCCGGTCCGGTCTACGGTCGCGATCGGGGAGCGGTCCCAGGGCGCCACGACCGTCTTGGCGTCCCCCTCGGGTTCGACCCCCGGAGCGAGCAACGGGAAGTGATCGAGTTGGGTCCTCTGGGCAACGGCGTCGGGCATCTGGAGCTCCTTCGCTCTTCAGTAGTCGCGGTGGTCGATCAGTAGCTTGGGTCGTACATCATGGCGGCGATGGCCTTGCCAATGTCACCCGAGAGGGGGCTGCTGGCGAGGCCGCGCTCCTGGGCTCTCTGGACCACCGACGTGGCGATGGCGAGAGAGATCTTGCGGATCCTGGAGAGCGGGGGGTAGACCGCACCTACTTCCAGATCGGACTGGTCGACCATGCTAGCGAGGGATCGAGCTGCCGCAAGGAACATCTCCTCTACCACCCGCTCGGCGCCGCAAGCCAGCGCGGCCAATCCGACGCCCGGAAAGACGTAAACGTTGTTACCCTGACCCGGTCGATACGTTTTCCCCTCGAAGCTCACCGGCGGGAACGGGCTGCCGCTGGCGAAGATGGCCCTTCCTCCGCTCCAGGCGTAGGCCTGCTCCGGCGTACATTCCGCCTTCCAGGTGGGATTCGAGAGGGCGAATACAGTCGGACGATCGTGGATGGACGCCAGCGTCTCGATCGCCTCCTGGGTGAAGGTGCCGCGCTGCCCGGTCGCACCGATCAGGACGTGGGGCTCGGCCTCACGCATGGCCTCGAGGAAGTCGAGGCTTCGGTGGTCACGCGCGTAGGGTCGGTTGTGCTCCGGGATGGCGGCTCGGCTCCGAACCACGAGACCGTCGATGTCCACCAGCCAAATGCGCTCCCGGGCCTCGGCGGGCGAGAGACCCTCTTCCACGAGAGCGGTTACCATCAGGTCTGCGATGCCCGTGGCTGCAGACCCCGCACCGAGGAACATCACCCGCAGATCCTCGAAGCTCAGTCCGGAAATCCGGGTCGAGGCGAGGACCCCAGCCAACGCCACCGCAGCGGTTCCCTGGATGTCGTCGTTGAAGCAGAGGACGCGGTCACGATACCGATTCAGGAGCCGGTAAGCCGTGGGCGTGAGGAAGTCCTCGAACTGGATCAGCGCTCTGGGATACGCGTCTTGCACCGCGAGGACGAGTTCTTCCACGACCTCGTCGTAGGCGTCCCCAGTGAGCCGAGCCTGTCTCAGCCCGAGATAGAGTGGGTCGTTCAGGAGCGACTGGTTGTTCGTGCCCACGTCGAGCATCACCGGAAGGCACTGACGGGGCGGGATGCCGGCGCAGGCGGTGTAGAGGGCGAGCTTGCCCACAGGAATCCCCATGCCGTTGGCTCCCAGATCGCCGAGACCGAGGATGCGCTCGCCGTCGGTCAGGACGATCACCCGCACATCCTCCTCGGGCCAGTTCGACAGAATCTCTCGAATTCGACCGCGGTCCGCTGCGCTCACGTAGAGACCCAGCGGCGCCTCGCGGTTGATGTGCGCATACTCGAGACAAGCCTGTCCGACGGTCGGGGTGTAGATGATCGGAAGCGTCTCGTCCAGATGGTCCATTACGGTCCTGAAGAAGAGTCGCTCGTTCCTCAGGAGGAGGGCCATGAGGAAGATGTATCGCTCGATGTCGCTTCCCTTCCTCCTGAGATTCTCGATCACCCGAATCTCCTGAACCTCCTGCGTACTCACGGTCGGGGGGAGGAGGCCGCGGAGACGAAACCGCTCTCGTTCGTCCTCGGTGAACGCGGTGGACTTGTTCAGGGCCGGCGTATCGAGCAGCTTTCGCCCAGTGGGTCCCAGGCCGTCCTCCGAGGACGCGATCGTCGATCGACTCATCCGAATCTCATCTCCTGACTGCGATAGAAATCGCGGTGGCGGCCCCGAGCACTTCCCCAACGCGTCGGGCCGAGGTCGGGCGCGCTCGAGAGGCGGTGTTACTCCGGCCCGACACCTCGAGGTTCATCAGCTTCTCTCCGGGGATTCGCTGGAGTAGCGGTTGCCCCGGCGTTCGGTTGGTCCCAGATAAGAGGGGGAAGCGGAGGGAGGGCTGAGAATCGAGCTCCGTCACGGATTACCACAGGATCCGACTATGGCTCCGAATCGTAGAGAATTCCTGAAAAGCGCCGGTGCGGCCGGGGTGGCGGCGCTCGCCACGCGCGGTCATGGATCGGCGCTGGGGAGAATCCCGCCGCGCCAGGACATCCTCACCCTCCGCACACCGGTCCTCAGCATCGCCTATGAGGCGAGCGGTGACGACGCGGGCTTCCCG
>JAHEKL010000177.1 GCA_024638345.1 Gammaproteobacteria bacterium
TCGCATCCTGGGGCTGGAGAAGGTCCCAAGGGTCGGGCTGTTCGCCCGTTAAAGCGGTACATGAGCTGGGTTCAGAACGTCGTGAGACAGTTCGGTCTGTATCCGTCGTGGGCGTTGGAGTGTTGAGGGGAGCTGTCCCTAGTACGAGAGGACCGGGACGGACCGACCGCTCGTGTACCGGTTGTCGCGCCAGCGGCACCGCCGGGTAGCGACGTCGGGACGGGATAACCGCTGAAAGCATCTAAGTGGGAAGCCCACCCCAAGATGAGCACTCCCGGGCCTTCGGGCCCCAGAAGGGGCGTGAGAGACGATCACGTTGATAGGCGGTAGGTGTAAGCATGGCAACATGTTCAGCCGAGCCGTACTAATCCCCCGAGAGGCTTGACCGGCGCCTTCGCCGGTCTCGCTCGACACACAAAAGCAGGACGTAGGTAGCAAGGATGTGGCTGGAACATCAGCCTGAAGTGCGCTCTCTCCTCGAAGTCGAACCTTCACCCGATTACGACCAGCCGATCCGGCGCGATTGCCGGGCGGACTGGGCAGCTATGGCCGGTGGCTGTAGCGCGGGGGAAACACCCGTTCCCATCTCGAACACGGCCGTTAAGCCCCGCAGCGCGGATGGTACTGCCGGGGCGACCCGGTGGGAGAGTACGTCGTCGCCGGCCTCCCATAGCCGAAGACCCTTCTGTCGTCTCAGGACGATAGGAGGGTCTTCGTGCTATCGGGCTCGATCGAAGCCGTTCAGGAGGAGACGAACCGTCGTGGCCGGATCATCCGCGGTCATGACCGCGCTCATGACCGCCATTCCCGCGGCATTCGTCTCCCGTAGCTCCGGCGCGCGCTCCACGGAGATGCCTCCGATCGCCACGACCGGAACGGAGACGGCGTGAACGACTTCGGCCACCCCCTTCAGCCCGATGGCCGCCCCCGCGTCATCTTTCGATCCGGTTGCCCAGACGGTCCCGCACCCGATGTAGTCCGCTCCAGCCGCGACTGCCTGCCGTGCTCGACGCGGGTCGTCCGTCGAATACCCGACGAAGAACCAGTCGGGGACCGCCGCACGGACAGCAGCTACCGGCAGGTCGTCCGGGCCCAAGTGAACCCCGTCCGCACCGGCCGCGAGCGCCAGATCCAGACGATCGTTCACGAAGAAGAGGGCGTCGTGTTCTCGGGTCAGCTCGCGCAGTTCCCGGGCCAGGGTGAGTAGCTCACGAATCGGCTTGTGCTTGTCTCGAAGCTGAATGGCAGGGGCGCCACCACCGAGCGCGGCTTTCACCACCGCCTGAACGGTTCGGGGGAACGCCAGGTCCTCGTCGGTGATCACCACGAGGCGGAGCCGATCCCCCGACAGACTCCCCCGCGAGTCGGCGGTTTCGCTCAAGAGGCGCCTAAGCGCCTTCTCGTGCCGCCCGCTCCAGCTCGTCCCACTCCCGCCGTGCGTCGATTCGCGCCTGATTGTGCTGCCGCAAGCTCTGCGTGAAGATGTGAGATCCGTCCGGTCGGGCCACGAAGTAGAGAAACTCCACCTCGGCGGGGTCGAGCGCCGCATCCAGCGCGGCTTCGCCCGGAGCGCCGATGGGTCCTGGGGGGAGCCCGGGTTGGGTGTAGGTGTTGTACGGATGCTCCGCAACCGATTCGATGTCTGAGAACAGGAGCCGTTCCCGGCGTCCTCCGAGCGCGTACTGGACGGTCGGGTCCGCCTGAAGCAAATAGCCGATCTCCAACCGGTTGTGGAACACGCCGGATATGATCGGCATCTCTTCGACCTGACGCGCTTCGCCCTGGATGATGGAGGCGAGGGTCGTGACTTCGCGCTCCGATGGCCCGAGACCGTCTGCCGCGCGTCCAGAAGCTGCGATAGCGCTCGATCATCGCCTCCAGAACCGAGTCCAGCGATACTCCGGGCGCGAATCGATAAGTGTCGGGAAAGAGGTAGCCCTCGAGGGTCGGGCCCGGCAGATCGAAGTCATCGGCTGCATTGGGATCCGAGATCCGAGCCGCAACGTCCTCGAGCGGAAGCTCGGTGAGCTCCGCGATCCTGGGAGCGATCTGATCCAGCGTGTATCCTTCCGGAATCGTCATTGGTACGGTGACCACCCTTCCGGTCACCAGGTGGTCGAGGAGCGGCACCCAGCGGATGTCCAAGGGCACGCGATACTGGCCCGAACGAATGCCACGATCGTCCCCGCGGATTCGAGCGAATAGCTTGAAGCCTGTGCCAAAGCCTACGATCTCCCGCTGGACCAGCGTGTCGACGACCTGATCGAAGCTGGCACCGCTCGGGATGGTGAAGTCGACCTCCGGTGCGTTCGAGGACTCAACGCCACACCCGGCGGCAACGAGGCAGGTCAGCGGGACGAAGAGCCGCCAGAGCGAAGGGATCCGATCAGCCGCACCGGGGCGTGTCGGCGAGGAGAGCCCGGTCAACGGTCGTTCTCACGGCGATCCAACCACCGCTGGAGGATCAGGGCCGCGGCCGCCGAGTCGACCCGTTCTCGCTCCTCTCGCTTCTCGCGTGGAAGCCCCGCGCCTCGGACTGCCCTCTTTGCCTGGACCGAGCTCATCCGTTCGTCCACCAGATGGACGGGAAGGTCGAGTCGATTCCCGAGCTCACGGGCGATCTCTCGAACTTGTCGGCTCCATTCGGACTCCTCGCCGGAAAGCTCCAGGGGAAGACCGACGACCAGAGCCGATACACCGTGGTGACGCGCGGCCTCCTCGATGCGGATGAGCGGCGCCCGTTTTCCGCGCCTTCGCCGGATGGTTGCGAGCGGGGAAGCGATGGTCCCCGTTTCGTCCGAGAGGGCGAGACCCACCCTCACTTCCCCGAAGTCCACGCCGAGGGCTCGCACGTCCGATTCTCCGAGTCGCACCCGTCAGGTGAGCCGATCGAGAGCGGCTTCCAGACTCGTGCCGTCATCGAGCAGCTCTCGTAGGCGCCTCACGGCCTGGGCGGACCCGAGCGCGAAAGAGCAGTCGACATCGCCTCGGCTCCGGCACGAGACCTCTACGACCTCGATCGACGCTCCCGCCAGCCGGGTGAACGTCCCCGCGAGCAAACCGGTGGTGAAATCACAGTTTCGTTCGGAGGCGGCCGTATCCACCTCGCTCTCTCCACAGTCTGGAGAGCGCAGCAGCCCGAGCCCGGGATGAATGCGCTCCTGAGAGATCTCCCCCCATCCGCGGTCCTGGAAGAACCGACTCAACTCGGCCCAGAAGCGGCCCTGCTCAAGAGCCCGCAACTCGGTATCCGCGGCTTCCAGCTCCTCCACCACGAGGTCTGCAGTCCGCTCGCCCAGCGTCTGCAACACGCGGATTGCCGTCTCACCGTCCGTCTCGTCACGGACGGCCTCATGCACATGGACCAACGTCTTTCGGCTGATCATCTGATCTGTGGGCAATGGAAGTCTCCCTTCTCGCTCTATCCAGCGCTTCTGCACAAATATATGCGGCTCAGCCTGAGGCCACACCCGAACCGGGATCTTCGCTCCGGTCCCACACGCAACGGATTTCCGTTCTTCAGGTCCGCGCGATACGGGGACCTTCCGAGTGTCGCAGTGGTATCCGCCCGTGGAAGCTGATCTCCGACCGGGCAGCCGCCCGCTGAAGACGGAGCATCCGGGCTGTTGCCGAAAAAGCGTTTCAGCGCACTCAACGAGGTTCACCGATCATGGAATATGACGACGAGGCTAGGCTCTTCAACTTCTTGGCCGGGCTGGTCTGCGGAGCAGCTATCGGCGCGGGCGTGGCCCTGGTCCTTGCGCCCGACTCGGGCAGGAAGACACGCAAACGGATCCACCGTGCCGCCGGCGACCTGAGGGAAACTGCCTCGGACCGCTGGGAGGACCTGGCGGACGAGGTCAGAGGACGAGTCGAAGAGGTCCTGGCGGGAGCGCGAAGCAAGCTTTCCTGATCCGGAGAGGGGTCACCAGGGCCATCGAAGGATCGAGCGTCCCCGGCGTGCGCTATCGTCGCACTCCTCGCTCGGCTCGGTGCCGGGCAGGTAATACTCGGTGTACCGACGGGCGGCCGGACACCAGGGCGAAGCCAGGAGACCGGTCTCGCTGTCCACCTGCAAGCTGACCAGTCCATCGAGCGGCCAGCGCTCCGGAATCGGTAGGAGCGGGGCGGGCTCTGCCGATCCGCCCTCTCCAATGAACTGAGCACCCGCGTCCCGCGTGTTTTCCTGGAGCAGAGCGACGCCGGTGACTGGAGGATCGCTGCTCAGGGAGATGGTCGGATCCAGCAGCTCGCCCACGTAGACGAGTCGCATGAACTCGCCCCACACCGGTGTCGCCTCGCCGCTCGTGGCTCCTGCGTAAAGCGGCTGCGGTTGATCCATGCCGAACCAGACCGTGGCCTGGAGATTCGGGGTGAAGCCGTTGAACCAGAGGTCGGTCGACTCGTTCGTCGTGCCCGTCTTTCCAGCGGCCGGCACTTCACTCGGTAGCCCCACGACGCTTCGAATGCTCGCTCCCGTGCCGCGCGTCACCACATCCTCCATGAGCGTGACCATCAGCCGCGCGGTCTGCGGGTCCATCACCGGAATTCTCTCGGGCTCCGGCCCCCAAAGGACCTCGCCATCGGCGTTCTCGACCCTCAAGACCGGGAACGGCTCCACCTTCGTTCCGAGCGTCGCGAAGGCGGAGTAGGCTTCGATCATCTGAATCGGGAGCACCTCCGCCGAGCCGATCGCGATGGAGGGAACGCGCGGAATCGGTGTTCGGATCCCGAGCCGCCTGGCTGTCTGTGCGACCGTCTCCAGCCCGACTTCCTCGAAGGCGAGCCGTATGGCCACGGTATTCACTGAATTCCGGAAGGCGTGACGGATCGTCATGTCACCTTCGAACTCGCCCGAAAAGTTCTCCGGAGTCCAGAGCTCTCCGCTCACCTGCTCCTGCACGAAAGCACGGTCGGCGATGACCCGGGAAGCGGGAATGCCGCTTGCCAGTGCCGATCCGTAGACGATTGGCTTGAAGGAAGAGCCGGGCTGCCTCATCGCCTGGAGCGCACGGTTGAACTTGGAGTGCGTGAAGTCCCTTCCACCGATCAGGGCCCGGACGCCTCCGGTGAAGGGGTCCATCGCGACGAACATCCCCTGCACGTAGGGGGTCTCCACGTCCACCAGTGGCTCACCCTCGGCCTGCTCGACGAAATCGTCGTACGTCACGTGCTCGAAGCCCGGTCTTCCCTCGATTCGCTCGAACCCTCGAGCCATGGCGATCTCGGCGGCCCGCTGCATGTCCACGTCCAGGGTGGTGTAGATCTGGAATCCACCGGTGTACAGCTGGTTGCCGAACCGCTCCTGCACGAGCTGTCGGACCCACTCGACGAAGTAGGGGGCCGAGCCCTCCGAGGCGCGCGCGACCGAGCCTGGAAGCGGGTAGGCCCTCCAGGTATCGGCTTCGTCCTCCGTGAGGAATCCCTCGAGCGCCATGCGGTTCAGGACGAGATTCCGCCGGCCCTGGGCCCGCTCCGGGTATCGGAACGGCGAGTAGAGCCCCGCGTTGTTCGCGACCGCGGCAAGCAAGGCGGATTCGGCGGGATTCAGATCGGTCGCCGGCTTCCCGAAGTAGTTGCGGGACGCCGTCTGGACGCCGTACCAACCGGGGCCCAGGTAGATCTCGTTCATGTACGCTTCGAGGATCTGCTCCTTCGAGTAGGCTCGCTCGAGCTCGAGCGCGACCTGCAGCTCCTTCAGCTTCCTCAGCAGACCTGCGAATCCACGTGACTCGAATCCGATCGCATCGAACATGTTGCGGGCGAGCTGCTGCGTGATCGTGCTCGCACCCCCCTCACGCATGGACGTGCCGAGAAAGACCCGGAAGACCAGATCGGGCACCACACGAGCGACGATGGCTCGCGTCAGCCCTCTCGGGTCGAAGCCCCGGTGCCGATAGAACCGACGATCCTCGATCGCGATGAACGCCTGGGGCACGTGC
>JAHEKL010000178.1 GCA_024638345.1 Gammaproteobacteria bacterium
CGTGGGAGACTGATACCGACCCACGCCGCATGATAATGCCGCTCAGGCACGAAAGAAAAGGTCGGCTCACGATGAACGAGGAGGTCCGGAGGGCGCCTGCGCGCGCCTGCCCTTTCACCGTCGACTCGTTTGCGTGCCTGCTGGGCTCTCGGCATTTTCTCGACCATAATGAAGATCGCGTACGTGGACGGTCCTCGTCTCCGCCGTTCCTTCATGGCGGCCAACCGGTACGTTCGAGGTCGCCGAGCCGAACTCAACCGGATCAACGTATTCCCGGTTCCCGATGGGGATACCGGCAGCAATCTCGTACTCACCGTCCAGGCCGTGTCCGACCGTCTGGAAGGAGTCTTCGAGCGGGACGTTTCGGCCGTCGCGCAGCAGGCTGCGGAGGCGGCCGTTCTCGGGGCACGGGGCAACTGCGGAATGATGCTCTCGCAGGTCCTTCTCGGGTTCGCAGAACACCTACGTGGCCGATCCCGAGTGACCGCGACGGAGCTCGCTCAAGCGCTCAAGGCCGGCTCCGACCGGCTTCAGAACGCGCTCGAGCGTCCCGTCGAAGGAACGATCCTCACCGTGGTTCGTGATACCGCCCACGCCGGAGTCCGACTGCAAGAGCGAGACATCGTGGAGCTGCTCTCCGGAATGGTAGACGAAGCCCGAGACTCACTGGCCCGCACACCGGATCTCCTGCCCGTCCTCCGCACGGCCGGCGTGGTGGACGCGGGTGCGAAAGGCTTCGTGTGCGTGCTCGAGGGGGTCCTGCTCTACATTGCCGGAGATCCGATTCCCGAGGAGCGGGAGTCCATGGAGGACGCCGGGGTCGCCTCCCGAGTCGATCTGTCCGGGATCGAGGAGAAGTATCGCTATTGCACGGAGGCGTTGGTTCGTGGGACGAAGCTTCCCAACGAGTCCGAGGCGAAGGACCTGCTGCGCGATCAGGGAGATTCGCTCGTCGTGATTCGGACGGGGGACGCGCTCAAGGTCCACATTCACACGGACGAGCCGGAGCGGGTCTTCGCGATCCTGGGAGCGGTGGGGCGAATCGCGACCCACAAGGCCGAGGACCTGAGGGCGCAGCGGGAGGTCATGGAGCGGGCGGCCGTGGACGGTGGAGAGCTGGCCCGGCGACCCTTGGGTATCGTCACGGACAGTGCCTGCGACCTTCCCGAAGAGATCGTGCGAGCGCACGGAATCCGGATCGTTCCGCTGGAGCTGGTCGCCGGAGACAAGACCTACCGCGACCGGCTGGACATCTCCGCCGAGGAGTTCGCCCGTGCGATGGAGCGCAACGACGCTCACCTCACCACGTCTCAGCCTTCTCCCGGAGCTTTCCTGAACGGGTTCCAGGACGCGGCCCAGGACGCCGAGTCTCTGATCGTCGTGAGTCTGGCCTCAGCACTCTCGGGAACGTTCCGCTCCGCCGAGAACGCCGCCCGAATGATGGAGGAGACACCGATCCACGTCGTGGACTCGCGAGGGCTCTCCCTGCTGCAGGGGCTTCTGGTCGTGAAGGCAGCCGAGCTCGCGGAACGAGCGATGAAGCCGGAGGAGATCGTAACCGAGCTGGACCGGGTGAGAGACCAGTCGGGAGTGTTCGTCACTGTGGATCGATACGACCGACTCATGGCCTCCGGTCGCGTGGGCCGAGGCACGGCCCTCGTAGGTTCGAGCCTGTCGGTAAAGCCGATCATATCGGTGGATTCCGAGGGTCGGGTCGTGCGCGAAGGGCAGGCATTGGGCCGAAGACGTGTGCTACCGGCGGTCATGAAGCTGCTCGAGAACGCCGTACCACGTGTTGTGGAAGACGTGCGTTTCGGGGTCGTCCACGTGGGCTGCCCCGAGGTGGTGGACCCGGTGTGCGACGCCCTCAGGGCGCGTTGGGGTGAGGTGGAAATCCTGACTGCGCCGGCCACGCCCGTCATCGCAAATCACGTTGGGATAGGCGCTTGGGGGGTCGCCTACATGGTCGAGGACTAGTCGGCCACCCGTCTGTATCTATTCATCCGGATCGACAGATACATCAGCCGCTCCAGCCCATCACGATCGCGATCGAGACGAGGTAGGTCAGGACGATCAGTCCGCTGCTCGGCTCCAGGAGCACCAGCCTCCTCTTCGCCCTCAGGACGATCGCCCCGAGGGCCAGAGCCATCATGATGATCGAGGCCAGACCCGTGAACGCGTGGATCGAACCCACCGAAGCCAGGATCGGGGTGGGCGTGAGGAGGTCGAGCGGAGCGAACATCAGCATATTGGCGGCATTGGAGCCGAAGAGATTCGCCACCGCGAGGTCATACGCCTGGATCCGAAGCGCCGCGAGCGAGGCTACGGCCTCGGGAAGAGACGTGGCCACTCCCAGCACGACCACTCCGACGAAGCTCTCGGTGAGGCCAGTCAGCTCTACGGCCGCCTGCGACGACACCGCGAAGATCGGCGCCGTGATGCAGACGACGACGGTGCCCAGGGCGAATCGCCAGACGGCCGATCGCAGCCCGCCCCGCGGATCGGCTGCGGCCTGGACCGGTTCCGGCTGGGTCGGCGTGGTGATCTCCGTCTCCACCACCGTGGCCTGCATCACCGCGCTGTGACGGAGGACGGCACGGCTTCCCACCACGTACCACGCGAGGAGGAGGACGGACCCCGGACCGATGATCCCGACCAGGGGGGACGCCGAGAGAAGCACGAAGCCGGCTGCGATGCTGGTCAGCGTGATCGCGAACGTGGCAGTGAGGGCCTGATCCAGCGCCGCGCGGCGAAACACGTCCGCCCGGGGGAGCAGGTTGATCAGCGCCAGAATCAGCATGTTGGCCATGTTGCTGCCGAACAGGTCGCCGGCGGCGAGATCCGGGGCGCCGATCCGGACTGCCGTGCCCGCGGTCAAAAGCTCGGGCAACGATGTCGCCATGGCCAGAAGGACCATTCCGAGCCAGAGGCCGCCGACCTTGGATCGTGCCGCAATGATGTCGGCGCTGCGAGCGAGCGTGACACCGGCATACACCACCCCTATGGCTCCTGCTACCAGCCCCAGGAGGGTCAGGGTCACACTCGGGTCCGATCCCATGGATCTGGCCTAGGGTCGCTCGGAAGTAAGGGCTCGGGCGGGCGAGGAAAGCCGCTCGGCTACTTCACCAGAGCCAAGGGGAAGAAGACCAGGAAACCGACGAGGAGTAGGACCGGCGCGAGATTGATGGAGCCCTGCGCCAGTAGGAGGAAGCCGAGGCCGGCGAACAGCAGCCCCGCGCCCCCGTAGATGCCCGTCCACCTGGTGAAGCGCAGACCCTCGTCGTTGGAGATGCCCCGGTTCTCGGATCGCTCGGGGGCATCCGCCCGCGTTCGCTGTCTGCGCTTTCGGCTCATGATGCCGTCATGCTACCCGAGCCCATTCGGATGGTCAACCCGGCGGGCGTCTGCGTGCGTCGGATCGAAAACCGCCGATAGGTGGAGTGGGTGGCCCTTCCCAGTAGGCGGGTCGCGACGGAGGTTGGGTGGCCCGCAACCGGGCCAGACGCTCGAGATCTCGTTGACTCCGCAGACGGACGAGCGCGACGAGCGCCAGTCCTGCGAAGGCCCAGAAGATCGCCGTCTGCGTCAGGAGCAGAACCCATCCGTAGCGTCGACGCACATGCTCGATCCACCGGGTTTCGAACGTACCGGTCGTGTAACCGAAGGTGCGTCGAAACGCCTCCTCGAAGTCGCGCAGCTCGCGCCACTGCAAGAGAAACACCTCCAGGCCCCGATCGCCCGAGACCGTCGCCAGATACTCGATCGCAGAGCCCGCGAGCAGGTACGCGAGCTCGGCATCCGACCTCCCACGTGGCCAGTCCAGCGAAATCGAGTCCAGCGGCGGCGCCCCTCCTCCTGATAGACCCACCCGCAGCCTCCAACTCTCCTCTACGTTCCAGCCCCCCGAGACCCGCTGCGCGTATCCCTCGTCGAACCATCTGGGGATCCGGAGCCCCCTCAAGTACTCGTGCAGACCGAGATGGGCCCACTCGTGGAGGGCGGTCCGATCCCGGTCCCTCGGGCCTCCGGGGGCTGCTTCGAAGAGTGGGATGACGGCGATCTGTCGATCAGGAATCGCCACCCCCGCTCCCCAGTCGGGCACCTGGCCCCCGGTCAGGAAGTTCCAAACCTCGAGGTCGGGAGCCAGATAGAAGACGGCCCGACTGGGGACGGTAGGCGGCAGCCAGGGTAGCTCGGGCCGCAGGCCCAACAGACGAATGATGCGAGTCGCACGTTCGTCTCCTCCGGGCCAATAGATGACCTGGACTCGGTCCACGAGGGCTCCCTCCGCACGCTGGACGCGAATCTCCTCTGCACGGGGAAGGTCGGTAGTAGGGGCCTGGACTGCCGCGAAGGCGTGTCCGGGCAGCACGATCGCGAGGAGCAGCCAGGCCAACGTGACCCGGGTCAGGGGCTCGAGGCCTTGGGGACCAGCGAGAGGTTCGTCCGAACCACCTTGTTCTCCGGATTCAACTCGAGAGCTCGCTGCCATAGTGCTTTGGCGGCGCCAGTGTCGCCCTCCTTGTACACGAGCTCGCCCAGCTTGGAGTAGGTGTCGTCTCCGAGCTCCGGATCCAGCTTCACCGCCCGCTCGTAGTGGGCCTGAGCCCCAGCTCGGTCCCCCCTCCCGTAGGCCAGATCACCCAGGTTCTTGTGGGCCTGGGGCAGAGGGGTCGCTTGCTGGACGGCTCGAAGATACAAGGCCTCAGCCGCGTCCGTCTCCCCCTTCCGCTCCAAGACGACCCCCAGGTTCACGAGGATCGGGCTGGACGTGGGAAACCGTTCGAGTCCCCCCCGACCCAGACGGATGGCCTCCTCCAGCTCTCCCTCTTCGGCCGCGGCCAGCACCGCGTACGCGAAGTACATGGGGGAGGGGTCCGATTCCCCTCCCGGCGACTTCCGGTACCGACGAAACCCCTCCATCGCCCGATCGGCCTGCCCGGTCTTGAGTAGGAGCACCGCTTGGGCCAGGAGGACATGTTCATTTTCGGAGTCGCCCTCGGCCGCTCGATCCAGCGTGGCCAGGGCCTCGTCACTTCGGCCCAGCATCTCCAGCGCGATCGAACGGTTTCGAAGCGCGTCGACGTCGTCGGCCCGGGTCTCCAGAAGTGCGTCGATGTGCTCCAAGGCCACCTCGGGGCGAGCGGTCCGTAGCCCGATCAACCCCAACCGGGTGCGCGCCCGTTCGAGACCAGGATCGAGGTCGAGGGCAGCTCGATACTCGGCCTCGGCATCCTCCAACATGCCTGCGCGGTAGAACGCACCCGCCAACTCGAGATGACGAGCGACCCCCGGCTCTTTTCGGGCGGTTCCCTGCTCCCTGGCGCCCTCCGAGGTCACGTATCCCGCCTGTACGAGACCGTAGATCGCCTTCGCCACGTCGAACTCGACGAGGCCCGACTCCGTGACGACGTCGTCCACCGTTCGCGTTCCATCCAACAAGGGCAACACGGCCTCCTGCTCGGCCGTGAGCTCGACCTCCGAGTCCTTCTTCCCCGCGCCCCCCCCGACGGTGAATACGAGGTCGGTGGAGGGGACCTTCTTCTCGATCAAGGACCACTCGTCGACCCTCCGCGCGCCCTCCAAGAGCAGACCCTCCGCGCTCAATGAAACCTGCAGGGCCTGATCGGCGTCGGGGCGCTCGCCGGGCTCGAAGCGAAAGGAACCGGTCTCCCAGCCGAAGAGATGATAGACCGCCTCCTCGATCTGGACGCTCACGAACTTCTGCAGTTGGTCCTGGGTGAGACCGTGGTCTTCGATGAGGATCTGTCCTAGACGTTGATCCGGATGGCGTCCCTGTTTCTCGATGGCGGCCCTGAGGGCTTCGGGGGTGATGACTCCCTGCTTCACGAGGACGTCGCCCAGTCGATCGGGCCGATTCAGGACACTCGCATAGACGATGCGGCCGCCGTCGA
>JAHEKL010000179.1 GCA_024638345.1 Gammaproteobacteria bacterium
CGCACGAGCTCAAGACTCCCCTGGCGGCCATACAGGAAACGATCGAGGTCCTGCTCGAAGAGATTCCCGGTCCGCTCACACGAAAGCAGGCCCATCTGCTGGAGCTGTCCCGTTCGAGCTCCGGTCGCCTCTCCACCATGATCTCCGATCTGCTCGAGATGTCCCGTCTCGAGGCCGGCGCCGCCGGATACCGCCCGAGCTGGCAGAGCGCATCCCAGCTCGTTCGCTCCGTGGTCGACGAGATGACACCCCTGGCGGACGAGTGGGACATCGATGTCTCGTACGACGAGCCACGCTCCGCGGTCGAAGTCGCGTGCGATGCCAACCGGATGAGTGAGGTGCTCACCAACCTACTGAGCAATGCGCTCAAGTTCTCGCCCGACAGCACACATGTGCGCGTTTCGCTGACGACCACCGACTCCGTGCCCGAAGCGTGCCCGCAGGATCGAGAGATCGTAAGGCGGGAAGGCGGTCCGTTTCTTCTTTTCTCGGTGGAGGACGAAGGTCCTGGAGTTTCCGATGAGGACAAGGAGGCGATCTTCGAGAAATTTCACCAGATTGGCCGGGAGAGTCGGCACGGAGCACGCGGCGTCGGGCTGGGCCTGGCGATCTCGCGCCGGCACGTCGAGGCGCACGGGGGCGCGATCTGGGTCGAGGACCGGCCGGCCGGGGGCGCGATCTTCCGGGTCCTGGTTCCCAAGATTCCATCACAGTGGGCCGCAGCACTCGGGGGAGAGCCTGAATTCGAGTCGCCCGAGCCCGAGGGCGCACAGGAGAGCTCCTCGGCGACGCTAGGTAGTCCGACCCCAGCGGTCCTCGGGGCACTGGTCGCCCTCCTGGTCTCCGCGTGTTCCGGGAATCAGCCCGAGCCGACTCCTGCGCCGCCCGGCCCGGGCCTTACGCCCGAGTCTGCCGTGCAGACACAGCTGATCGAAACACCGAGCAGTGCGTCCGTCATGGAATTGCGGCTGACGACCGGATGGTCGTTCCTCTCGGAAGGGAGCTATCAGGAGGCCTACGACGCTTTCCATCAGGTCATCGAAGAAGCGGAGGACTCGCGGGTCTCGGGTGAGGGGCTTTGGGGGAAGGCGCTCATTCACCTTCTGCCAGAGAGCCCCTACTTCGATCCGAGTGCTGCGCAGGCCCTGCTAGACCACCTGAGCACCGAGTTCCCCACGGACGGGATCGGGATCCAAGCCGCCTGGGTGCAGAGACTTCTCGCCGACCTCGCGGAGGTAAGGGTGATGGTCGACAATCAGGAGGAAGCGCTGAGGCGTCTGACCGAAACGGTCGACCAGCTCAAGAGCATCGATCTGAACCGGGCTCCGAGACGCACCCCACCCGCCGCGAGGGGGAATGGCTCACCGACCACGCCGTCTCCCGGTTGACCTCGCTCTTCCAGACGCACCTCAGCGGTCCAACCCGTACGACTTGAGCTTGTTTCGGATGGTTTTCTCGTTCAGACCCAGCAGCCGAGCCGCTGCAGCCTTGTTGTTCCCGGTCTCGTCCAGCGTCTGGAGAATCAACTGCTTCTCGACCTCGGAGGCGGTCATACCGGACGGGATCACCAGTTTTTGAGTTCGCTCCGCGGTCGGATCCCGCACGTAGGCGGGAAGGTGCCCCGGCTCGATCCAGTCCCCCTTGGCCAGGATGGCGGCGCGCTCGATCACGTTTCTCATTTCACGAACGTTCCCAGGCCACCGATATCGCTCGATCAAGTCCAACGTCTCGTCTCGAAACGTCTGCGCCGGTGTCCCGTGCTTGTCCCGCATGACCTGGAGGAAGTGCTGGGCCGTCAGCGCCACGTCTTCTCCGCGCTCGCGGAGCGGCGGGAGTCGAAGGGTGAAGACATTCAGCCGATAGTATAGATCCTCCCTCAGAATCCCCTCGCGGACGGCGCCCCGGGCGTCCTTGTTCGTTGCCGAGATCGTTCGCACGTCGACCGAGATCTCCTTCTTGCCTCCCACCCGACGGAACCTCGCCTCGTCCAGAACGCGAAGGAGCTTCGGTTGAAGCTCCAGTGGCATCTCGGCGATCTCGTCCAACAGCAGCGTTCCTCCATCGGCGATCTCGAAGCAGCCCATTCGATCGGTCGTCGCACCGGTGAACGCGCCCTTCTCGTGCCCAAACAGCTCGCTTTCCACGAGCTCGTGGGGAATCGCCGCCGCATTCAGGGCGACGAACGGACGGTCCTGCCGACGGCTGAGGTCGTGGATCGTTCGGGCGGCTAGTTCCTTGCCCGTTCCGCTTTCACCCGTGATCAGGACGGAGGCGTCGCTCTCTGCCATGTCTTGGATGAGCTGGTAGACCTCCCTCATCGTCGCGCTCGTTCCGATGAAGGGCCCGAACCCGCGCTCCTTCTCGAGCTCATCGGCCATCTTGCGCGAGCGCTCGAGGAACTCCTGGTCTCGGCAGGCCTGATCCAGCACCGCCCTGAGGCTCGGGTAGTTGATGGGCTTGGTCAGGAAGTCCAATGCCCCCTCCTTGATAGCGTCTACCGCCATCTCCACCGTTCCATGCGCGGTGAGGAGCACGACTGGGCGTTCGGGGCGGCTGCCCTTCAAGCTCTTGAGGAGCTCCAATCCGGAGGTGCCGGGCATGACCACGTCTGACAGAACCAGATCGGGGTCCTCCTTCTTCACCAGCGACTCCGCCTCTTCGGCGTCGGAGGCGAGCACGACTTCGAAGCCCCACTCCTGAAGACGCATCTCGAGCACGTCCCGCATCGTCGCTTCATCGTCGACGACCAGCACCTTCGGAGCCCGATTCGAGGTGGTCACGCTCCCTCCATTACGCCGTGGGACGGATGGATCCACGCGCGTCCCCGGACACGTCGCGGACTCAAGGTACCGCGATCATGCGAAAAGGTTGATTCTTCCGCCTACCCCCGGATCTGTGAACGGCCGATAGCGAAGCGATCCCAGCTTCAAACCCGGTCTCAGGGGCGGGGTGGCGGCATCTCTCACCCTCCGGAGCCGGGCGCCTCGAGGGAGGCCGGACGGGTGGGTTTACCGGCGAGCCGGGCGCAATGCCCGGGGCGAAGAGCCCAGCCTCGGCTCCGTCGGTATCAAGCACCAATCCGGTAAGTGATTATCGAATTGTTGCTTATGCAGACCACCAGGTCCGTTCGCACCGATGTGCCGTTTCGGCTCGGGTCTTGCCGAGAGGAGAATGGCCACCCTGGGGGCTGCCGCGGGGAATCGACGGAGACCATCCATGACACTGCCCGGCCACACGAACGGCGTGACCCCATCCGTGGCGAGTGGCGGCGAGCCGGCCGGAACCCCCGACATCGAGCTGCCGCTGGGGCTTCTGGGAGAGAGAAGCTCACCGCGCGCGGCCTCCGCCACCACAGAAGGCTCGGCGAATGTTCGCGAGGCTTTCCAAGAGGCGAAGCGCGCGGCGGAATCCGGTCGAACCGAGCAAGCGATCACAGGATATCGGGACGTTCTTCGACTGGACCCCGATCACCATCGTGCGCGCAACGACCTCGGCGTCCTCCTGGGCCGAGTCGGAGCTCACGCGGTCGCCCTCGAGTATTTCCGAACCGCATTGAGAGGAGCTCCGGAAGACCCGGGTATCCTCACCAACTTAGGCACGACCCTAGGTGCGCTCGGCAGATACGAGGAGGCCGAGGAGCACCTTCGCCGCGCCCTGCAGCTCGATCCCGATCGAGAGGATGCTCGAGTGAACATGGGGGTGCTCCGCTTCCGCCGGGGTCTGTATCGGGAGGCCGAAGAGGAGCTTCGCTGGGTCTGCGCTCGGAATCCCGACAGCGCTCGGGCGCACTTCTATCTGGGCGAGGTCCTGACCCGTCTCAATCGCGTGGACGAGGCGTTGACTTGCCTCTCCCGTGCGGCGAGCCTCGAGCCGGAAAACCCGCGGGCTTACTACCTTTTGGGGATCCTGTATGACATGAAGAATCTTCGGGAGGAGGCCTCCGTGATGTATCACCGGGCCAGGAAGCTCACGGCGCACTGAGCCTCGATCGCGCGGGAGAAGGTGGGAGAGGGGATGGAGGGCCCCGCAGCGGTCGTGCTGCGGGGCCCGACTCAGTTCGAGCCGTCTAGTTCCGCCAGGCCAGATCGGTGAGCGCGATGCGGTATTCGCTCTCGGTCTCCAGCCAGCGAATCTCGTACGAGGCCGGGTAGTAGCCCTGTGGGTCGTAGCGCTCGGCCATCGCCAGGGGCAGGCGGACTTCTTGCCGGGCCTCCAAAAACGCCTTGGTGATCATCGGCTCCGCAAAGATCACGCGGCCGTCCCAGGATCCGAACAAGAACGTGTGTGTGAAGGGCTGGCGGCCGTGGTGCCGAAGCTCTGGAGCATTGGGGTCTACCCAATGATTGCCCATGAACGGCACCAGGGCATCCTCCAACGGCGTGTATCCACTGGGGGTGTAGATCGACTCCGGTGCCTTCAGACCCTTGCTCACGAATTGAGGGTCGGTGGGGTCCATACCATGCCGTACATCGCCCGGAACGGTGTAGAAGTGGAAGTCGAAGTGCGGAATCGTGTAGGTGCCGTCAGGCTCATGGCCTGCCGGGTTCCATCCGAACAGCGCGAACTGATATGGGGTGGGGTTGTCGCCGGGCATCTCGAGCTCCCACTCGAATCCGCTGTGTCCATCAGGCATGATCACGCCCCCCGGCGCGCCGTCTACGGGCAGTCCTTCCAGCACCCCTGAACTCAGCGCAATGCCCACTTCCGTCGGGCGGTCTCCGTCTCTTGCCACATAGGTCCGTACCGTTCCGTCACCGACTTGGATCGGCTTTCCATAGGACATCTCGATAGCCCCTCCCGAGATGTCCGTCTTCATGCCACCCCAGCTCCAAGCCGAGAGGGTGAGCGTCACACCCAGACCCAAGGCCGAACCGAGAACAACACGATGCTGGTGCATAGTCGTAAGACCTTCTCCTTTCGCTCAGAACGTGGAAGTATGAGACCCTCTGGTCTTGTCAGTTCACACCGGTCGCACGCGACCGGCTAAAGGAGTCCGGACAATCCCACGCCCAGATCGAACGTCGATCCCGCCCAGGGATCGACGGATCTGAGCCGGACTTCACCCTGTATGGCCCAGCCTTCGTTCATCATGATCCTCGTCCCGCCCGCGGCCGACGTGCTCAGGTCCGTGTAGCTCCGGACCGGACCGCGGCTATGAGCAACTCCGACTCCCAGACCCAGATAGGGCCGGAATCTGCCCGAACCCAGCTGGACCTGAGTCTGCATCTCGGGAAGCAACACGTGCGTCTCGTCATCGCCCTGAGAGGCATAGGGCAGATAGGCGAAGGCCCCTTCAAGCACGAGCGATCGCTCGAGCGAAGAGGAGGCACGTAGTGAAACGAGCGCGCCGGTAGCCGTGCCGCTCAGATCCAGCGAGCTCACCCCACCGATCATCGAGACGGAACGGACAGGCTGTGAAACGCCCGCCGCCGGGGCCAACAGGACCCAGGCGCAGGCCCACATCATGCAAGCCCTCTCCCAAGTGGTCTTCTTGGAGAGGCGTTCCATTTCTTCTTCGATCCGTGTGACCATCGATCCTCCTGTTTCCTCGTTCCAGGTTGCAATCAGAGAGCGGCATCGAGCCCCCTCGCCACTCAACGATGCAATCGGCCGGTTAGCCGAATGCGTTTAATCGGTTGCCCGTTGAGGACCGGCACCGGTTTCCGTCTTCCATTCTGAGCCCGTTACTTCTGGCGCCTTCGACCATTCGGCGGGCGCGAGGGTGGTCCACAGGACCGGTCCCTCGACCCGATCAGGGTTCTGATCCAGAAAGGATTCGAGTGACGGCGCGAGCGCCGGCTCGCAGGCGAATCTCGCTCTCTCCAGACCCAGGCCATCGAGCAGCCCGGAGAGCCATTGCGAGAAGCTCTCGCTGGCCCGCGTGACAATGAGCTCGAGGTC
>JAHEKL010000180.1 GCA_024638345.1 Gammaproteobacteria bacterium
CCGGTCACGAAGAAGACGGAATCTCCATCCGCGGCCAACCCTCCGCTCGAAGCGGCGGGCCTCGGAACGACGGCCTCGTAGTGGTTGATGCGCAGGATGTGGAGACCGGTGAAAACCAAGTCCGATTGCGTGGGATGGGCCGGAGTCCCACTGCTGGAGCTGGGAGTCGGACTCCCGTCGAGGATGACACCGGCCGAAACGGCCGCTGCGGCCGCGGCGGTCAGGATCATCGAAGCCGCCCGTGGAGGCACGAAACGCAGGGCTGGAGCAGCTACCACCACTACGCCAAGGAATGTCGCAACGACGATCATCCGCCTGGAATAGGAGAGATCGGGCCATATGAGAAGGACGCCCCATGCTCCAGCGAAGCAGATCAGGCCGACCAGAACCCGCGCCGTGACATCTCGATATCCCCTAAAGCGACGAGTGCTTCCGGCCACGAGGACCGCGATCAGATACGCGAAAGCCAGAAGCCACACCTGGTGCGCAACGGTTTCGGGTATGCGCCAGAACGAATCCCGGAAGGTGATCAGGCTCGGAAGGGTGAGGACCAGAACAAGCCCGGCGATGCGCCACCGCAACACATCGAACGCCGGCCAATCGGTCGGTCCTGCCTCTGAAGCTCTCCGCATTCAGATTTCCCTTTCGGGGAAGAGTGATCCGCTCAGCCCGAATCGATCCTCGCGCTCGTCGGGCAACGTGCAAGATGTGCGCCCCTCGCAGCCGCTGCCTCCTTCCGTTGTCCGATGATCGAGACGCCGCATGACACTAGAGAGCCGCCCTCGAGTCGGACTCGTCCGCGATGGAGCCCTGCGGACAGATCGACTGTAACCGTGGTACCGCCAGTCGCAGCTGCTCGCGATAGAAATCCACCGCTCTATGAACTTCGAATGCTGCGATGCGAGCCCTACCGCGTTCGATCATCTGCCCACGAAGCGTGGGATCCTCCAACACCGACTCGATCGCAGCGGCCAGCTCCTGCACGTCACCCGGCCGAACCAGCATCCCCACCGCCCCGCCCTCCAGATACTCGGAGATGCCGGGGGAGCAAGAAGACGCGATGACGGGCACGTTCAAGGCCATGGCCTCTCCCAGCACGTTGGGGAAGGCCTCGGTGAAGGAAGGATGGACCATTAGATCGGCGCGAGCCAGAAAGCGCCACGGGTTGGCTTGGTCACCGACCAAGTGTAGCGCTCGAGCGACGCCCAGCCGCTCCGCGAGGGCCTCCAGCCCACGCCGTTCGGGACCGTCACCCAACAGGACCACGTGGGCGTCCAAGCGCTGGCGTACGATGGCCAAAGCCTCGACCAGAACATGGTACCCTTTCAGTCGGGTGAGGCGGCCGATGCCGACGATCACTGGCCGACCCCAGTCGTCGGCAGCGTCCAACGGCTGGTTTGCCAACGAGCGAATCTGGGTCATGTGAAGAGGATTGGGGACGACGTGCACCTTCTGGGGGTCCAGATCGAGAGTCTCGAGCAGATCCTGCCGGGCGGTCTCTGCCACCGCGAAGACGGCGTCTGCCCGTCTTAGCGCTGCCCGCATCACCCAACGAGCCAGCGGGCGCAGCCGAGGCGGAAAGTGGTGCCGCAAATGCTGCGACATGAAGCAGTGGACATTCATCACGAGCCCCACATCCCTGGCGAAGAGTTCTCTCGTGAGCGCTGCGACGACATGGGCCCGGGGGAGGAACGACGAGATCGCGACGGCTCGGTTGGAGCGCACGATCTTGCGGAGTCGCAGTGACTTGATGAAGAAGGAAATCAGCTGGGCTCCAAGGACATAGTCGAGTCGGTCGAGCAGTCGCCAGCGGTTCCGTGCCGCCGGATGCCGAGCCGAGGTGCGACCATCGCGGGTTGCGAGCGTGCATAGTTCTTGCTCACCTGGCAGCTCATCCGCCATGGTCGTGAGCGACTGAACGATTACGGGGACCGGCCGCGGCTCATCCAGATGGTTGACCAAAGTCACAAAGACCCGCTCCGCACCACCGCGGCCCAGGTCCTGGGTCAGGAAGACCACAGTGTGGTCGGTGGCCGGGGTGTCCCGATGGTCTGGGGAAAGTCTCAGGGTCACAGCTCTCTCTAACTAGGGTTTTGAAAGCTCGGTCTCAATCCGAGAGGCGATACGATGGCCAATTCGAGGTTCAGAGGACAGGTGGGGCGGGGGGGGCCGCGTCCCGACCGAACCCCGCCCGGGAGTCCCGTGAAGTCTGAGTGCATGCAGAGTTCGTGCCCGGACGACTGGACCTGAGGTAGCTCCCTTGGCAAGGCTCGTCACGGTTTACGCTCCCTCGCGAAGTGAGCTGCGTCCCGAGGAAATGGGAATCATCCGGTGGCTGCGGATCTCGGAGGCGATCGCCGGCTTCGGCCACGAAGTGCACCTCGCGGCGGGGCGGGTCCGAGGTCCGTGGCGCTGGCCGCGGAAGCTACCCGGCGCGCCCAGTGTCAAGCTGATCCCACTGTCCGGGCTTCGATGGCACCGCTATGACGCGGTCAAGACGCTCTTCCACCGGGGTTTCGAGACACTCGAGCACTTCGGGGGCATGGACCACCCATTCGTGATCAGCAAGCTCGGTTCAGTGGTCGCCGCGTCCGACCGGCCAGGCATATACTTCTATGGAGAGAGGCGGGAACATCTCTTCCGGACGCAGCAGAGGATCGCTGAGACGTCTCGGTATGTTTCGCTGCTGAGTGAACCTGCACGGACGCTTTTTCGTGAAAGCCACGGCCGCGAGCGTGGCCTCTTGCTCGTGCCGGGGGCGGCTGAAAGCGAGATCCCGTCGAAAGGCGACGATCCCTATCCCCACGACGGGCGGCCTCGGTGCCTGTTCTTGGGTAGTTTCTATCGAGCCACACCCATGAGCCAGCCCGAGGCTCACCGAACGATCACGGACAAGCTCAACCGACTCGGGGCGGAGCTCGGAAAAGCCGGGATCGGTCTCTACGTGGTCGGCCCAGGCGACGAGCAGAGCCTCGATCCGGACTGCGTCACCTATCTCGGAACTGTGCCCTATCGGGACTCATGGGCGTTCATCCACCACGCGCAGGTGGGTCTCGTCGTGTCGGCCGGCGCGTTCATGCACAACAACGAGAGCACGAAGATCTACCATTACCTCCGCGCTGGCCTGCCCGTGGTCAGCGAGTCCGGCTTCCCGAACGACAACGTGGTGGATGAGTCAGGGTTGGGATTCCGGGTGATGCCTGGTGATCTGGACACGCTCGCCGCTCGTATCGAGGAGACGGTATCCAAAGACTGGGACCGTGCGTCGGCGGTTCGGTACATCCTCGAGCATCACACGTGGGAACGCCGCGCGGCCACATACGACGAGATCCTGACCGCCTCGTTCGGTGAAGCATAGGCCTCGGCGATGGGCGGCTCCCAGCGTGTCGATACTCCGGGCATGATCGAGCGGAAGGACCGACGCATCCTGATCGGTGTGCACGCGATTCCAGGTCAAGGCGGTGCGACGACCGCAGCGTACGAGCTACTGAAGCACCTGCAGCGCGATGGGGTCGACGCGTGGTTCCTCGCCCTCGTCAGCGAAGAGCTGGTCGACTACTACCACTACATTCATGGGGAAGACTACGCGAATCCCGCTCGCCTCCCGAACGTCCTGAGCTGCGTCCTGCGAGAGGAGCACATTCTCTCGCGCGGGGCCCAAGAGCCTCTCAGTGAGCTGATCCGGTCGATATCGCCGGACGTCATACTCGGAACCGATTTCGTGCCGACACTGCTGCTCGGGAACAGTGCGCCGGAGCGGACGCTCGTGTTCCTCACCGCGGGCTCGGAGCAGGCGGCGAAGTACATCCGGGACGGGAGGGCGAGAGACCTGATCTCGCTACTGCGCCACCTCGGTAAGCTGGACCGTCCCCCACAGATCCTCCATCCGGACGAACAGGCCGCGGTTCGCATCAGTGACTTGGTCATGACGCATGGGGATGTGGTAGGCGAGCTCTACCGGCGCTTCTATCCTTTCGACGCGGGCCGGATCTATAGTCGGTCGGTCTGGTTCGCTGAGTGGGCGTTGAGCCGGGCGAAGGAGCACGCGCATCTGGCCCGGCCTTGGTCGGAGCGGGAGATCGATGTCCTCTTCGTCGCCAATCGGTGGGCGCGTCCGGAGAAGAACTACCGGATGGTGCGGAAGATCATCTCCCGCTGTCACGACCTGAACATCGCCGTGGTCGGAGAGGTGCCCGACCGACAGGAGCACACTGCCTACTACCCGTTCATCTCCGCCGAGGAGCGACTCTTCGGGCTCTTCGGTCGGGCCAGGTCTGTCGTAGTGCCTTCCGTCCTGGACGCAGCGCCTGGCGTCCTGTTCGAGGCATCGGCCCTGCAATGCAATGTGGTTGCGTCGAAGAACTGCGGTAACTGGCGGCTGTGCAACGAAGCCCTGCTGGTCGATCCGCCCGACCTCGGAGTGTACGTAGACCGGATTCGTCGTGCAGTGGAGCGAAAGCTGCCCGACAACATGGCCTATTTCCTGCTACCGTCATCATATCGGGACCTTGTCGATACGCTCGCCGTGGTCTGAGGTGGGTGGAAAACGCAATCTGAATCCGTGCAGGTCGAGCTCTGAACGTCACCAAACCGATCTTCATCCTGGGAGCGGGTCGAACCGGTTCGACCCTGCTCCTCGACATCCTGGCGGCGCACCCCAACACCGGATGGCTGTCCAGCCTGTGCATCCAGTATCCCCGGCGGCCCTGGGTGCACCGCCGCGCCATGCGCCGACGGGACCTCCCCATGGGCCGCCTGTTGGCTCCGGATCTGAGACCCGAGGAGGCCTGGGAGTTCTGGGACGCGTACGACTCCGGCTTCAGCTTGCCGTTCCGGGATCTCCGAGCCGAGGACGTAAGAGCGAAGACCCGCCTCGAGGTGAGGAAGGCCGTGGGGCAGCTCCTGACGCCGCAGCGTCACCGTTTCCTGGCCAAAGTCACCGGCTGGCCCAGGATCGGATGGTTCGACGAGATCTTCGACGACGCTCGCTTCGTGCACATGGTCCGAGACGGGCGCGCATGGGTGAACTCCATTCTCGGCGTGCCCTGGTGGAAGGGTTGGCAAGGCCCCTGGAACTGGAGATGGGGGCCGCTGAGCGCAGAGCACCGGAACGAATGGGAGGCGAGCGGTCGCTCGTTCGTGGTACTGGCGGCGATCGAGTGGAAGGTTCTGATGGAGGCGACCGAGATCGCCCGGAAACGGATCTCGGAGGATCGTTTCTTCGAGGTGCGCTACGAGCAACTCTGCGCCCAGCCGAAAGAGGTCCTTTCGGAGATCCTCGAGTTCTGCGAATTGCCGGCGTCCTCATCGCTCGAGAGGGTGATGGGGGCGACTTCTTTCGAGAACGCGAATCGCAAGTGGACCGAGGACCTCACGGCGGACCAGCAGAAGAAGCTCCAGGGAACCCTCCAGAGTCATCTCGTGCGATATGGGTTCGTGGATCCCGGCCCGTGAGCTACTCACTGCCGACCGCGTCTGTCGTGGTCCCGGTCTACAACGGCGAGCGCACGCTGGGCGCCTGCCTCGATTCGCTCCTGGCACTCCGCTATCCTCCCGAGCGGCTCGAGATCATCGCCGTGGACAACGCCTCGACCGATGGGACCGCGGCAATACTCGAGCGGTTCGAGGGCCAGCCGTGGCAGGGGTCCGGCGAGCCCCCCCAGCGCGTGGTCCTGCACGAGAGCACCCGCGGGCCCGGAGCGGCCCGCAACCGCGGGCTCGCCTCGGTCCGGGGAGAGGTGGTCGCGTTCACGGACGCAGACTGCGTCGTAGATCCGGACTGGTTGGCTCATCTCGTCCGCCCCCTCTCCAGCGACTGCGTCGGGGTTTCCGCCGGAAGGATACTGGCCAAGAGACCGTGCACCGAGATACAGCGCTTCA
>JAHEKL010000181.1 GCA_024638345.1 Gammaproteobacteria bacterium
AATTCACGTGAGCTATCCTGGAATCGACCACGCCGTCTTCACACCAGCGCCGGTCCGCGCGCAGGAGCCCACGGTCGTTTACGTTGGTAGGTTGCGGCGATACAAGGGAATCGACCTCGTTATTCAGGCCGTCGCATTGCTCGCAGCCAAGGGCAAGGGGGTAAGACTGCTGATCGTAGGGCAAGGTGACGACGCGGCGCGTCTCGAAAGGGTTGCAGAGAAGCTGGGACTCGGAAACAGCGTGAGTTTTCGCGGATTCGTCCCGGAACAAGAGAAGGTTGAGATCCTTCGTTCGGCCTGGGTCAACGTGTACCCGTCGCCGAAGGAAGGCTGGGGTATCACGAATGTCGAGGCCGCGGCCTGCGGTACTCCATCGGTGGCCAGCGACTCGCCGGGTCTCCGGGAATCGGTCCTCGACGGGCAAACGGGTTTCCTGGTCGAGCATGAGAATGTAGACGCCTGGGCCCGGGCCCTTGAAAGGTTGCTCGAGGATCCCGGCCTTCGGGAGCGGATGGGGGCGAAGGCTCTCGAGCACTCAGGCCGATTCACCTGGGAGGCGACTACGGAGGAGCTAGAGGGTATCTTGCAGATGTCTGCTTCAGGTTAGAGGAGGGTTCGATGCAGTTCATCATCTCTGGAAGGCACGTGGAACTGGCCGAGGGTCTGAGAGAGCACCTGGAAGAACGTTTCGATCGGCTCGGTCGATTCGACGAGAACGTCTCGCGCATCGAAGTGACATTGTCGGAGGAAAAAAAGCGCTGTCTCATCGAGGCCAAGGTCACGACTCGACGGGGACCCGGGATTCACGCCGGAGTGCAGGAAGCGGACTTTCGCACCGCGATCGATCGTCTGTACGAGAAACTCTCGAGGCAGCTCAAGACCCGCCGGGAGAAGTTGAGAGATCGCAAAGTCCCGCCGCAGTTTCCGCCAGTGGCCACGGAGACGGAAGAGTTGTGAATATGCTGCATATCGCTGATTTGCTTGAGCAGCGACAGGAGAGCCTTCACCTCACGCTGGTCGCGGGAAAGTCGGGACTTACGCGCGAGATCACGAGTTCGGACATATCCAGTCCCGGTCTCATCCTCGCCGGATTCACGGACCGGTTTCCGAGCCGCCGAATGCAGGTCCTGGGTGAGACCGAGGTGATGTACATCCGATCGATGGAAGCCGAGCACAGGCGCAGCGTACTCGACGAGTTTCTGGCGGGGGACGTTCCGGTGGTCTTCGTGACCAAGGGGCTGGAACCGCCTGCCGAGCTCCTGGCGATCGCAGAAGAGAGGGCTATCCCGGTCCTGCAGTCCACGTTGAAGACCGGCGAATTCTATCGCCGCATCAAGCCTTTTCTCGAGGAAGAGTTCGCCCCGGCAACCGCAATCCATGGATCTCTCGCCGACGTGTATGGCGTGGGTCTCCTCTTCGTCGGAGCCAGCGGAATCGGAAAGAGCGAGTGCGTTCTTGACCTTGTGGAGAGGGGGCACCGTCTGGTCGCAGACGATGTCGTGCTGGTCAGGCGAAGGGGCTTCGACGTGCTCATCGGTCAGGCGCACGAGCACCAGCAGCATCACATGGAGATCCGGGGGATCGGCATCATCGATGTGAGGGCGCTCTTCGGAGTGCGCGCGGTACGGCAGCAGAAACGAATCGAGGTGATCGTTCAGCTTGAGCACTGGCGCGAGGCTGCCAACTATGATCGCACGGGCCTCGATCGCGATACCACCCAGATCCTGGGAACGACGATTCCACGGCTGGTCATTCCGCTCAATCCGGGTAAGAACATAACCGTGATCAGCGAGGTGGTCGCCATGGACCACCTGCTTCGGTACGCCGGTGTCGACAGCGCGCATCTTTTCGAACAGAACCTGCGTCTCCTGATGCGCCCCGTCAGAGACTACCTCGAGGAGGATTATGAGTGAGGTCCAGGGTGTCGTGGTCGCTCACGGCAACCTGGCCCGCTGCCTGGTGGAGACGACCGAGTCCATCTCGGGTGTACAGGGCGCGCTGCTTCCGATCAGCAACGAGGGATGCTCCCCTGACATACTGGCGAGCCGTATAAGAGAGGTTGTGGGTCTGCGGCGCACGCTGGTGTTCGTCGATCTGGCCAGCGGAAGCTGCGCCCACGCCGCCCGCATTGTGTCGGCAGAGGGAGCGGGAGCGCCCGTCGTGTCCGGCGTCAGTCTTCCCATGCTCCTGGACTTCGTGTTTCATCTCGATCTGGATGCCGCCGAACTCGCGCGACGGGCGGTCGAAAAGGGCCACGCCGGTGCCGCGGCCTACTTCCCGGATGCGTCTTCGTGACCCTCGTACTGTTCCGAATTGACGAGCGACTCCTCCACGGCCAGGTGATCGTGGGATGGGGCATGCGACTCGGCATCGACTACTACGTCGTCGTGGACGACGAACTGGCGACCAGCGAGTGGGAGCAGGACATCTACAGTGCCGGACTTGCCGAGAAGACCCCGGCGTTCTTCGTCTCGGCGGTGGAGGCGGTGGAGCGGTTCCGGGAGTTGGATTCCCGGAAAGGGCGCGGTGCGCTCTTGACTCGTGGCACGGCGGTGATGAAGCGACTCGCGGATGCCGGCGTGTTGGTGGATCGGAGGGTCAACCTGGGCGGCCTGCACGCGACAGAGGGTCGTCGGAGGGTGCTCACGTACGTGCACCTGAACCCTGGGGAGGAAGAAGATCTCAAGGCTATACACGGAGCGTCGGCCGGAGTGACTGCGCGGGATCTCCCGGCTGGCCGGGAGCTCTTCATCGAGGATTTGGTCGATGTCGTGGAGTGAGATCTACCTGGGGCCGGGAACGTGGATTATCGCCGTACTTGCCGGTGGTGCTCTCGGCGTGGACTCGGTGTCATGGCCGCAGGTGATGATCTCACGGCCCATCGTCTCGGCGACGATCGGCGGGTGGCTTCTGGGCAACCCCATGGCGGGGATGCTGGTTGGGGCCGTACTGGAGGTATACGCGCTGCGCCATCCCCCGTTCGGAGCCGCGAAGTACCCGGATACCGGGCCAGCGGGTCTCGTCGCGGGGGCTTCGTATGCCGCTTCGGGTGGTATGGCTATCGGGGCCCTTCTGGTCGCGGTCGTCATAGGTTGGGGACTGGGCTGGATCGGAACCGTGACCGTTCAGGTCCGCAGGAGAGTCAACGAGCGGATCATGAGTCCGGCTGGAGCCCTCGCCGGTAATCCCGAACTGCTCGAAGAGCGGCACCGCATGGCCATTTGGCTCGATGTGTTGCGCGGCGGCATTCTCGTGGGGGCGTTCCTGGTTCCGTCCACGCTGGCCGTGAGTTTGGCGGTGGGGACCGCTCCCTCGGAGCTTGGACGGTATGCGATCGCCTCGCTTGTCCTGGGCATCGCTGCCTCCGCCGGGGCAGCGGGCAGAGCCTCGGCTTTCGGCGTGAGAGGTTGGCCGCTGATCCTCGTTGGCGCGGCACTGGGACTTCTCCTGGTATGGGGAGGGCTGGTGTGAGACCACTCCGCTCAGACCATCTCGCGGCCTGGTCACGAACGTTCGCCGTGCAGGGGTCCTGGAACTATTCGACCCTCGTCGGCACCGGGATCGCTTATGCCATGCTGCCTCTTCTGCGGCGAATCTACGCTGGAGACCCGGTCAGGCTTCGAGATTCGGTGGAGCGGAGTCTGCGCCCGTTCAACGGCCATCCATACCTGTGTGCGATGGCCGTGGCGGCTCTGGGACGGTTGGAGCAAGATGAAGTGGACCCGGAAACCATCGAGAGGTTCAGAGCGGCCTTGCGGGGTCCCCTCGGATCGGTCGGAGATCGTGCCGTCTGGGGACAGTGGAGGCCGATATGCGTGCTGCTGAGCGTGCTGCTGTTCCTGCTCGGTGCGTCGCCCGGCTGGTGCGTCGGCGTCTTTCTGGTTCTCTACAACGTCGGGCACATCGGTGTTCGGATCTGGGCGTATGTAACTGGCTGGCAAGCCGGCCTGGAGGTTGGCCGCCTCCTCAAGGGCGCCTGGCTCGAGAGCTGGGCGGAGCGACTGTGGCCAGCGAACATCCTGCTCACTGGCGGAGTTGCCCTGGTTCTTGCGGACCTCGTCGTGAGCAACTCGACCGTCGCGTTGGAGCCGGCTGCCCTTCTCGGAATGGGGGCGGTCTTGACCTTGATCGCCTTCCGGTTTCCGAGGCAGGGGGGACGTGTGGCTGCGGTACTCCTGGTGCTTGCCCCGGTGTTATGGCTCCTCGGTGGACTGGTAGGTTGAGCCGATGACCGCGGTGAATCGACCAGGGGTGGACGGCCACGGGCACCAGGCAGAGCGGGTTGTCGTCATCCTGAACCGCTACGGTCTCCACGCCAGGCCGGCCGCAGAGTTCGTGAAGCTGTCGTCCCGTTTCGCGTCAAAGGTCACCGTAGAAAAGGATGGACTGGAGGTTAACGGCAAGAGCATGATGGGAGTGATGATGTTGGCAGCGGAATGCGGTTCTGAATTGACCATTCGTACTACTGGCGAGGATGCAGATGAGGCCCTGGAGGCCCTGTCGACACTGGTGAGCAGCCGCTTCGGGGAGACCGACGCAGACTACGAAATCGGGAATTGACATGTCGCGGATTCTAGAGGGAATGGGGGCGTCGACGGGGCGAGCTCTCGGGCCCGTCCGCCGGATTGAGTGGGACATTCCGCTCGTCCCTCATCGCACCATCGGAGCGGACGAAGTCGAGCACGAAGTCGAGCGGTTCGGGCAGGCGCGGGCGCGCGCGCTCGAGTACGTATCTCACCTGCAGGCCGAGACGACCGACCGGATTGGATCATTCGAGGGCAAGGTCTTCGAGTCGCAGGCCATGATGATCGAGGACCCGGACCTGGTGAAGGGTACGCTGTCGTACGTACGAGACAACTTCGTGTGCGCGGAGAGGGCGTTCGACTGGCAGGTTCTGGAGATGCGCATCCGCATGCAGGAGTCGGCACACGCCATGCTCGTAGACCGCCTCGCTGACCTTCACGACGTGCGAGTGCGCGTTCTTTCCCATCTCCTGGATCGCGGGGACCCCTCGGACCTGGTGACCGAGGCCGAAGGCCCAGCCATCCTGGTGGGTAGCGAGCTTCCGCCCAGTATCGCCGCCCGACTCGATCCGAAGCGCATCCTCGGTGTCGTGCTTTCCGGTGGTTCTCGCGGAGCGCACGGCGTAATCCTCGCTCGCGCGCTCGGAATTCCGGTGGTCGTGGCCGTCGGGCCAGCCCTCGATGCCGTGACGGAAGCAGACCGATTGCTGGTGGACGGACGCTCCGGCGAAATCCGAATCAACCCGAGTCCGCAGGAGGTCGAGAGCCACCATCGTGCGGTCGCGCGGGCGACGCACCGGAGGGAAGCTCTTCAAGAAGTCGCGGGCAGGCCGACGAAGACGATGGACGGAGTGCTGACGATCGTGCAGGCGAACCTGGATCTACCGCACGAGGCTGACGATGCCTTGCGATTGGGTGCAGATGGAGTCGGTCTGTTTCGGTCAGAATTCCTGGTGATCGGAAGAAGGGAAATCCCCGCAGAAGAGGACCAGCTGTTAGCATATACGGCGGTTCTAGAGACGTTCCCGGACCGAGAGGTCACCCTCCGCACGTTCGACATTGGGGGTGACAAGTTCCCTCTCTTCCTAAAGCTGCCCCCCGAGGACAATCCGTATCTTGGCTGGCGCGCCATCCGCATTTGCCTCGACATGCCGGAGCTGTTTCGGAACCAGCTCAGCGCGGCGGTTCGATCGTCCAAGAGCGGAAACCTGCGACTCCTCATTCCCTTCGTCTCGACGGTGAATGAGATGAGGCGATCGCGCGAGATGCTCGACGAAGTCTACCTGTCACTCGGAATGAAGGACTCAGGCGTGCGGATTCCACTGGGAGTGATGGTCGAGACTC
>JAHEKL010000012.1:0-14509 GCA_024638345.1 Gammaproteobacteria bacterium
GCATCGAGCCCATCCACGATTTCCTGCATAACACTGTCGCTCAGGTCCGGGATCACCTGGCTGAGCGGCCGCCCCCTTCCGATCCTGGCGATCGGGGGAGCGCTGCGACTCTCCACGAGCGTGGAGCTCGGCGCCGAGGGCATCTTCGGTCTGGGTGCGATCCGTCTTTCGCCCCCGGGGTCGGCGGACCGCTCCGAGCTTCGCACCGGCTACGGGGGTGCCCTACTTCGATGGAGGCCGGCGGGGGATGTCACGGGACTGCGGTGGGCCGGCGGGCTGATGCTGGGAGCGGGAGCGGCCCGCGTGAGGTCACCACTGGTCGGCTCCAACATCGTGAGCGAGAACTATTTCCTGATCGAGCCACGTTTCGATGTTCTGGCCCGTCAGAATCACCCGCTCAGACTGTTCGCGGAAGCGGCCTACAGGATCGTGCTCGGAGCCGACCCGCTGCCTGGTGTGAGGGTCACCGAGCTACGCGGGCCTTCTCTTTCGGTCGCAGTTCAATACGTACTGGATCCCTGAGCCTCACTCCAGGTCCCTTGAGGGCTCGGCGCGAGGTGCGGATGGCCCGGCTGCTCGTTCGTCGTCAGAGGAACCTGTGATAGATTTGGCTACGACCTCCAATCGCTCGTCCTGACCCGGGAGCTCGGCCCATGCGACTTCTCCACCTGGCCGACCTTCACCTCGACGCCGCCTTTCAAAGCCGCTCGCGCGCGGTCAGGGAGAGGCTGCGTGATGCCGCGCGCACTGCGTTCGCGTCCGCCGTGGACGAGGCCGCGCGCAGGCGGGTCGACGCAGTTCTCATCGCCGGCGACCTCTTCGACGGGGAGAGGCTCTCGATTCAGACCGAGCGGTTCCTAGGTGAGCGCCTGGCAACGCTCGCCCAACAAGGCATTCGTGTCGTCTACGCGACCGGCAACCACGACCCGGGGGGTGTTTCGGGTCATGCGCAGCGGGTGGCCTGGCCGGAAGGCGTGACCGTCGTCGCGGAGCCCGCGGCGGTTCGGCTGGAGATCACTCGCGACGGAGAACCCCACGGTTACGTGACCGCGGCGGGGCACTCCAAGGCACGGGTGACCGATGATCTATCCACCGGCTTTCCAGCTCCGGAGGGCCAGCTTCCCGAGGTCGCGCTCCTTCATACCCAGGTCAGAGGATCCAGAGACGAAGGCAGTCACGAGCCTTATGCTCCCTCGGAGCTCGCCTATCTCAGTCGTGCGGGATTCGACTACTGGGCGCTGGGGCACGTACATACGAGGCAAGCCCTCTCTGAGGTGCCCGGGATCTACTACCCCGGCAACACACAGGGTCGGAATCACCGGGAGGAGGGGGCTCGCGGGGGCCTGATCGTGTCTCTCGGTGCAGGACACGCGCCACAGGTCGACTTCCTTCCCTTGGGCCCTGTTCGTTGGGAGACCCTCAAGGTGACAGGCCTAGAGGATGAACCCGAGCTGACGGGTGTCGCCCGCCACATCGAAGCGGCGTGGGAAGTCGCCCGTCAGGAGGACCCAGGTGCCGAGGGAACCGGCTGGATTCTCCGGATCGATCTGGAAGGCCCATCCCCCTTGCACCGTGACTGGAAGGATCCGCAGTCCATCTCCGAGTTGGTGGACGTGCTTGGCCCTTCGCTCGGGTTGATCGATCTGGAGATCCGAACCCACAAGCTCAGACCCGTCCTACGAGGGGAAGACTATTCGGACCGCGTCGATGTCCTCGGTGAGGCCCTTCGGATGCTGAGAGAGATACGAGAGGACGGGGACGCAGAGTCGGCAGCCCGGATGCTCGGACTGGTGCGGGAGGACTTGCTTGGACTCGGTACAGACGAAGGCAGAGACGTTGACGAGTACATCCGAAGTCTCCTTCAGGATGGTGACTCTGCTCTCCTGGAGGCGCTCGTCGAGGTGGACCCCTCCAGATGAGGTTCTCCCGTATCGAGGCCACGCGATTCGGGCCGCTTGCCGGTTTGGACTCCGGCGAAGCGAGCGAGCTCCCCGGGCTCGTCGCAGTCCTGGGACCGAACGAAGCCGGCAAGTCGGCCTTCCATCAGCTTCTGATCGCCATGCTCTACGGCTTCTATCCGGCATCGCGGGATCAAAACCCCTTCTCCCCATGGAGCGGAGGAAACATCGACATCCGGGCGGTCGTCGAGCTGGACGGGGGACAGGCGATGGAGGTCCACCGTCGACTGCTCACGACTCCGCGCGCCCGGATGATCCGGAACGGGGAGGTCGAGACCCTCAACAACCGGTCGATACCGCCCGTCCTGCACATCGAGCGGAGGGTGTATTCCGAGGTGTACGCCATCACTCTGGCGCAGCTGGCCGGCCTTCGGGAGGCCGCGTGGGAGACCGTGCAGGAGCAGCTGATCGTCGGCTTGGGGGCCCAGGATCTCCGTTCGGTACGCGCGGCCATTCGTGGCTTTCGTGACTCCGCCAAGCGGCTTTGGCAGCCCACCAAGAGGGGGAAACAGCTGCACAGGGAGCTGCGCTCCGAGCTGGCCGAACTGGGGAGCCAACGCGGCGCGGCCGAAGAGCGGGACCGCGAGCTGAGGAAGGTCGACGAGCAGCTGTCGGGACTCCGAAAACGGCTCGACGACTTGGCGAAAGGCCGAGAAGCCAAGCTGGGTCGTCTCTCCATGCTGCGAGAGCTCCTGCCGTTGGGCGCGCGACTCCAGAGGCTGGACGAGCTCGAGGCACGGTTGGAAGATCGAGAGGCGCTGGCCGCCGCCCCGCGCAATCCCATCGAGAAGGATCGTGAGCTGTCCGAGCGGCTGGGGCGTTCCGAGGAAAGGGTCCGAGAACGCATGGCGCGACTCGAGGCAATCGCAGAGTCTGCCCGCGCTTTCACCCCGGTTGAAAGCCTGATCAACGAGCGCTCTGGCTCGCTTCGAGCCCTGATCAGCAACGCCCCGCTCGTACATGAGCGTATGAGCAGACGAGAGAATCTGAGCACCGAGATCACGGCGCTCGAAGGCGGGATTCGTGAAGCGGCCATTCCACTCCTGGGAATCCGGCCCAGTTGGGAAGTGGTGCCGGCGGAAAGCGATCGGAGCGCGACCGACTGGGACATCGTCGGCAAACCGTTTCGAACCCTGGAGATGGCCGCACTCCGCGAGCAGGTCTCGGAGGCGGAAGAGGCACGTAGGCGCCGCGAGGTGCTCGAGGACCGCCTGGAGTCGATCGCAGGCCGACCCGGCTCGCGTGCGCCCCTTATCTCACCACCGGCGCTGCTCCTGGTGGTCGCAGCCATCGGGGTCCTCTTCTGGGGGACCTTCATCGCCGAACCCCTGGTCGCCTTGGTCGGAGTCCTGCTCCTCCTGCTCGGGGGCTCTATCCTGGCAAGGAGCTGGTCGAGCCGGACCGTCGTCCGACAGATACGCGAGACCGCACTCGAGGAGGAGCGCTCCCTTCGAGCCCGAATCGCGGAGGCCGAGGGTGAGGAGCGGCTGGCCCTGGCGTCAGCGCGCAAGCTCCTGATCCCACTGGGACTCCAAGCTTCGCATCTGGATGCACCGGTCGCCGGTCTGGTCACGGACCTCGCCGAGCTCAAGCACCTATTTCACCAGCGATACGATCGGATCGTCGAGTTGGGGAGATTGACGGAGGAGGACGCGGTCCTTGACTCCGAGTTCGAGCGTCTGGTCTCCGACTTGGAAGTACCTTTGCCGGATGACCGTGGACTGGCGCTCCTCGAGCTCGGCCGAATGATTCAACAGCTCGATGAGCGTCGGATACGGATCGAAGAGGCGCAGGCCGAAACGAACCGGCTTCAGGCCGAGTTGGAACGCGAGCGTGAGGAGCTCCGGAAGGTCAGGGAGCTTCGCCAGGACTTCGATGGCCGGCTTCAGACCCTGGGGGTCTCGTCGGATGAGGCGGGGCTCCAGGAATTGGTCCGCCGGCTTGCAGATCTCGACATGCACGAGCGCCTGAGGCTGGAGTTGGCCGAGGAGGTCGGAGGTCTCGATGAGTTGAGACATCGGATCGAGGAGGCCGCCCTGGGCGACGCCCGAAAGAAGGGCGATACCGACCCGATCGAGCTGGAGCAGGAGGGGCTCGACGCGATGGAGCACGAGGCTCAGGAGATCCGAGAGCGGATCGGTCGGCTTCAGGAGAGAGAGCGAGCGCTGCTGAAGGGGGACACACTCGATCTGGTCGACGGCCAGATCCTGGTTGTACGCGCCCGGCTTCGAGAGGTCGAACGGGATCGGGATCGCAGCATCGTGCTCGCTCGGCTCGTGGAGAAGGCGGAGACCCGATTCCGGGACGAGCACCAGCCGGACCTGCTCAGAAGAGCGGAAGACCATCTCGGGGTCATCACCGGCGGTCGATACGAGCGCATCCTCGTCGGAAAGGTCGACGATCAGCACGGGTTCTACCTCGATGCCGAGCATCTTCCCGAGCCGTCGCCCGTCGCATCGCCACTATCGACGGGCACGCGCGAGCAAGTGTACCTGGCTCTCAGGCTGGCGATCGTCGAGCATCTCGACCAAGAGTCGGAGCCGCTCCCCTTGCTACTCGACGAAGTCCTCGTGAATTGGGACCCGGAACGTCGTGGCCGGGTCCTCGATCTCTTGAGTCAGTTGGCTTCGGAACGGCAGACGTTCGTGTTTACCTGCCATCCTCACATTGCCGACGAGGTAGAGGCCCGAGGGGGAACGCTGATCCGGCTGGGGACCTCTTAGCCCGGACTTCTACGGTCCGGTCGGCTGGCCATGGAAGCGCTCCCGAACCAGTGTAAGAAGCATCTTGCCTCCGGCCTTCAGCGACCCCGAGAGTGTTCCGGACACCTTCGATCGGCCCGCCGCCCGCTCACGATGTGGGACGTCCACCTCTTCGATCGACACCCCTCTGCGATGGGCCCTGAGCTGCATCTGCAGAGTCCATCCCCAGTTGCGATCGTCCATCTCCAAGGAGCGGAGTACCTCCCAACGGATCGCACGAAAGGGACCGAGGTCAGCGAAGCGAGCGCCGTGGATCAGTCTCGCTGCCGCCAGAATCACGGCATTTCCCAACCGGGCGTGGAGTGGCACAGCGCCCCGGCCGTCGGGCCCGCCGCCGGTCCGAATCCCGACGACGAACTGCGCTCGACCGTCGAGTATCGGTCCCAGTAGCCGACTCACGGCGGCGGGATCGTCACTCTGGTCGCCGTCGATGAAGATCAAGACGTCCGGTGGTCGACTCGCGGAAAGGTGGGCGATTCCCGCGAGACAAGCGGCTCCGTAGCCGCGCGTGGGCTCCAGGACCACCTCTGCTCCACCCTCTCGAGCGACTCGGGCCGTACCGTCCGTCGATCCATTGTCCACCACGACGATTCGCTCGACGCCGGCGTCGCGGAGTCCGTCCAGGACCCCCGGAAGCGCGTCCTCTTCATTCAGCGCGGGAATGAGAGCAACCACTTCCTGGCCGGGGGTGTATCGCGATCCGAAATCGAGAGCTTTGGCGCCGGAGAGAGGCTCTCTAGGATCAGGAGCTGACAACGGGCTTCGGAAGCTGGACGCGCGCCATTCTCGCGATTTCGTCGGGCTCTTGGAGATCTCCCAGAGCCATCCAGGCGTAACCCGTCCCGAAGAGCAGAACGAACGGCAAGCTTCCCCAGAGCCCCTGTTGAACCGCGATGGCACAGCTCAGGGCCATCCAGAAAGCCAGCAGAACCTTCGTGAAGGTGTCCGTCCGAACCCTCGGCGTAAGGTAGAGCGCCCCGCCATATCCTCGCTTGGGAGTCCTGTCGAACGGGTCGCGTCGTCTTCCTACCGCTCCACGGAGAACGGCCCGCGAGACAGTGGCGCTCAGCCCGATCCCGAGGGCGAGGGTCACCGCGGCGGTCGGTATGAGCTCGGACCAGCGGCGACCTCGCCGTCGGCCGGCCGCGGAGAAGAAGACCAGAAACGATAAGGTCGCTCCGAAGAACACGATAAGATCCAAGATCAGCCAGCCCTCCAACCCGAGCGACCGCCGCGCGAGGGCGGACGGCACGATGAGGACGCCGAGCAGGAGAGTCAGCGGGTGCGCGAGATGACCGAGCAGGTGGATCGCCGCCTCGCGCTTCGTACCGATCGACCACGGTCCTCCCAGAAGTCGGGGGAGCAGCTTCCGGGCGGTCTGGATACCACCCTGTGCCCAACGCTTCTGTTGGAGTTCGAGATCCCGAATGGTACCTGGCAATTCGGCTGGAACACCGACGAGGGGGCGAAAGACGAATCGCCATCCGGCCATCTGAGCACGATAGCTCACGTCCAGGTCTTCGGTCAGCGTGTCGGACGACCATCCGCCCGCCTCGATAAGCGCCTCCCGCCGCCACATCCCGGCGGTGCCGTTGAAGTTCAGGAATCGCCCGGCGGCCCATCTTCCGCCCTGCTCGAAGAAGAAATGGGCGTCGAGAAGTTGAGCCTGACAGCGTGTAAGACGTGAATCGGTCTCGTTGAGATGATCCCATCTCGCCTGCACCATGCCCACCGCGGGATCCATGAACGGCCCCAATAGCCGGTGGAGCAGATCCTTCGAGGGAAGGAAGTCGGCGTCCAGGATGAGGAGGAATTCGCCGGTCGCACGCTCGAGCCCCGCCGCAAGGGCACCCGCCTTGAAGCCCTCCCTGTGACTCCTGTGGACGTGCTCGATTCGGATCCCCCGCGACTGCCAGTGCAGCACCCGGGCAGCGGCACGAGCGACGGTGTGGTCGGTCGAGTCGTCGAGGACTTGGATCTCGAGTAGATGACGTGGATACGTGAGTCCGGCCACGGCGTCGATGAGTCTCTCGATGACGCCTTCCTCATTGAACACCGGCAACTGTACGGTGATGCTCGGCAGGGCGGCGTTCCACACGTCGCACTCCTCCCGTCCTTTGCGGGCAGAGAGGATGAGGTACGTGCGGTGCAGCGCGAACGGGACGAGCAATGCAAGCGTGCTTCCCGCAGCGACGAGCACTACCAGTGCAAGCCAGTCAGGCATCATCTGAACTGCGGAACCCCCTACATTGGATGACTGGAAGGACCGGATACTTGGAAAAGCTCGGGTCAGCGGACGACATTCTACAGAGGATGAACCGGCTTCCCTTTGAGGATTCCACGACGCGGCAATAGAGACAACGATCGCACAACCCAACAGACGGAACCTCACGGTCCATGCGCGATTCCGTGAGCGAGAATCCACGACGACTGCATCCAAAGGTGCGTTTCGCAGCCCCATCCGGAAACCCCTCACACCGACCTCCGAGTTCCCTTCGTGCGAGGGACTGAGGCAGGACGAGCCCTCGCGTCCAGACCGGAATTCGATACTTTTGCTTGAGCTCAGAACTCGGCGCCTCGCGAAAGGCGTTTCCCTAGCCGGGCGCCGCGCCGGCTCTTGATATCGGGACAGATGCCCGTTTCCAAACTCTTCGACGGCTACAACGCGGGCTACGCGCAGGAACTTTACGAGCAGTTCGCTCGAAATCCCGAGTCGGTCTCTCCGCAGTGGCGCGCCATCTTCTCGCAGGAGCTCGACCGGCTCATCGCAGAGGGGCTTATCGTTCCCGACGCCCTTCGTGCCGATGGTGGCGACCTCCGCCGATCGGTGCGGGCGAGTGCCGCCCCGCCGGTGCCCTCCGCCGGCGCGGATGTCGGAAGTGGAACGCCAGCTGCAGACGAGGCGCGACTGCTGCCCAAGATCGCTCGGGCGGCAGCCCTCATCCAGGCTTTCCGGGACCACGGTCATCAGGCCGCGCGGATCGACCCCCTGGGCGGAGATCCGCCGGGGCATCCTCAGTTGGATCCGGCATTCTTCGGCACTTCGATCGAGGACCTCGAGGAGATCCCAACCTCCTTCATCCTCAGGGAAGGCGGTGATGAGCCACTGGCGGACACCCTCCGACGGCTACGTGAGATCTATTGTGGCTCGGTGGGCTATCAGTTCGAGCATCTCGAGGATCCCGACAAGGTCCGGTGGCTCTGGAGCCAAGTGGAGTCTGGTCACCACGGGCAGCCACTGAAGGACAGCGATCGGATCCGGCTCCTGGAACGGCTCTCCCGCGTCGAAGGGATGGAGCGATTCCTCCATCGGTCGTACCTGGGCCAGAAGCGTTTCTCGATCGAGGGCACCGACATGCTCGTGCCAATGCTCGATCTGGCTCTCGAGGAGGCTCATAAGGACGGTGCGAAACGGATCATCCTGGGCATGTCTCACCGAGGTCGGCTGAACGTATTGATGCACATCGTCGGGGTTGGGTATCCCGCCCTGCTTCGTGAATTCGAAGAGACCCCTCAGCGTGGGGCGCTCGACGTGAACGCCGGCACGGGCGACGTGAAGTATCACCTCGGGGCGGAGGGCACCTATCGACTCATGGACGGCTCCAGCATCGACGTGACGTTGGCGCCGAATCCCAGCCATCTCGAGTTCGTGGATCCCGTGGTGGTCGGCATGACCCGGGCGCTGCAGTTCACTGGACCAGGAAAGGAGGTCCCACAGGACGAGTCGGCCGTGCTTCCCATCCTGATCCATGGTGATGCGGCGTTCGCCGCCGAGGGTGTGGTGGCTGAATCTCTGAATCTCGCTCGGCTGGACGGTTACTCCGTGGGCGGGACGGTGCACATCATCGCCAACAACCAGGTCGGGTTCACAACGAATCCGCGAGACGGCCGCTCAACCCGATACGCGTCCGACCTCGCAAAGGGTTACGACATCCCGATCCTGCACGTGAATGCCGATGATCCCGAGGCCTGTCTCTCGGCGATCCGGCTGGCGATGGCGTACCGATCCGCCTACCGGGACGACATCCTGATCGATCTCGTCGGCTACCGGAGATTCGGACACAACGAAGGTGACGAGCCATCCTACACACAGCCATTGCTCTATCGAAGGATCGAGGAGCACCCGAGTGTGCGCACTAAGTGGGCCGCGCACCTGATCACCGAGGGGGCAGTCACCGAGGATGGTGTCGCGCAGATGGAAGAAGAGGTGCAGCAGGAACTGCGTTCGGTCCAGGGTGAGGTGCGGGAGGCGGCCGATGAAGTGCCTGCCCCCCAAGAGTGGGGATCGCGCACCGCCTCTCAAGTTTCTGGCCGAACGAACGTACCTCTCGAGCGCCTGAAGGAGGTGAACGAGACAGCGCTCGAGTTGCCGTCGGGCTTCGCGCTTCACCCCAAGCTCGAGCGACAGCTCGGTCAGCGAGGAGCGGACTTCGGCAGCGAAACCGATCTGGACTGGGGCCACGCCGAGAGCCTCGCGCTGGGTTCGATCCTCCAGGAAGGCGTGCCGATTCGGTTCACCGGGCAGGACACCGAACGTGGAACGTTTTCTCAGCGCCATCTGGTTCTGCACGATCTGGCAACCGGCGGCGAGTTCACCCCATTGAAGGCTGTGGGCACCGCCCGGTTCGAGATCTACAATTCTCCCCTCTCGGAGGCGGCTGCGCTGGGCTTCGAGTATGGCTACTCGGTCGCGGCGGGCCACGATCTCGTTGTCTGGGAAGCGCAGTTCGGGGACTTCGTGAACGTCGCACAGGTGATCATCGACCAGTTCGTGGCTTCCGGTCGAACGAAGTGGGGTCAGGAGTCCGGTCTGACTCTCCTCCTTCCGCACGGCTACGAGGGTCAGGGCCCGGAGCACTCTTCCGCCAGGCTCGAGAGGTTCCTTCAGCTCTGTGCAGAGAGCAACATGCACGTCGCCTACCCGACGACTCCGGCCCAGTACTTCCATCTGCTGCGTCGGCAGGCGCTCGGAACGCCGGCATTGCCGATGGTCATCATGACGCCGAAGAGCCTCCTTCGTCACCCTCGAGCAAACTCGCTGGTGGGGGAGCTCGTGGAGAGTGGATTCGAAGCGGTGCTCCCGGACTCCGAGGCCCCGGGAAGGCACGAGGAGATCACGCGACTCGTGCTTTGCTCCGGAAAGGTCTACTACGACCTCTCGACGGCACCCGGCCGGGGCGAGCTGACGCACGTCTCGATCGGCCGAATCGAGCAGCTCTACGCCTTTCCATCCGAGGAAGTCGGGAAGCTGGTGGGCGACTATCCCAACCTCGAGGAGGTCGTGTGGGCCCAGGAGGAGCCCCTGAACATGGGCGCGCTCGGATACATCGGCCCGCAGCTCCGGAGGGTCATTCCCCGGGAAATCTCGCTAAGACCGGTAGCCAGACCGGAAAGAGCCAGTCCCGCCGAGGGCCGGCACAGGAACCACAAGAGCGAGCAGGAGCGGATCATTCGCGACGCCTTGGGGCTCGACTGACTCACGCGTAGGCTTGCGTTCGAGCGCCCGACCCCCCTCGTTCAGTTCGAAGGGTTCCAGGCCAGAACGACCGTGCCGAATGTTCGGTTTTCCTCTAGGTAACGGTGTGCGGCGGGCGCCTCCTCCGCAGGAAACACGCGGTCCAACACGGGATGGATCCGACCGCTCGCGAAATGCGGAACGACCCTTCGCTCGAAGTCACGCGCAAGGGTGACCTTCTCCTCCCACGGTCGCGCGCGCAGGACCGTGCCGGTCAGCGACGATCTGCGCGACATCAGTCCCCGGAGATCGACGACCCCGCTGCTTCCACTCGGCACGCCGACCACCATCCAGCGGGCTCGGGTGGCGAGCACTTGCGTATTCCCGTCGAGATAGTCGGCTCCGACCAGATCCAGGATGACGTCGACCTTTCTGCCGTCGAGTCGCTCCAGCACCTCGGAGGACCAATCTCGATCCTCCCCGGCCAAGACGGCGACGTCCAGTCCGAGGTGGCGAGCGCGATCGAGCTTGTCCGGGGTGCGAGACGTGCCAACGGTGAACGCGCCTGCCACCTGTGCCAACTGCACTGCCGCAGTTCCGACCCCGCTACCCACCGCGTGAACCAGCACCACCTCGCCGCTACCGAGCCCCGCCTGCTCGAATAGGGCATCCCAAGCGGTCATGAAGGCTTCGGGCACACCACCGGCCTGATCCATGGGCATTCCTTCTGGAATCGCAACGGTCTCCCGCTCCGACACGGCCACCCTCTCCGCATAACCCCCGCCTCCCAGAATGCCCATCACCCGATCGCCCGGCGCCCGTAGGTAGCAGCCGTTCCCGGTCGACTCCACGATGCCCGAGTACTCGAGTCCGGGAACGTCGGACGGAAAGCCGCGTGGGGTAGGATATCGTCCCCGTCGCTGGAGTAGATCCGCGCGATTCACTCCGGAATAGAGCACCCGCACGACCAGCTCACCCCCGCCGGGCACGGGTTCATCGCGGTTCCCGATACGCAGAGTCTCCGGACCGCCGGGCTCGGTGATCTCGATCACTCGCATGCTTTCGCTCGCTTCCTTCGAGGTGGTCGTGATGGGTTTTCAAGCCTACTCCCCTGCTCTATTCTCCCCCATGGCCGAGCCGCTTCCCTTTCCTGTGAGTCTAGAGCGACCCCTGATCTTCATGGACCTGGAGACCACGGGCCTTCGGGTCGGGTCGGACCGAATCATCGAGCTCGCCATCATCCGGCTGTCCCCGAACGGGGACGTGACCGAGCGGGTACGCCGATTCAACCCTCAGGTGCCGATTCCTCCGGAGGCGACCGCGGTTCACGGCATCTCCGACGCCGACGTCGCATCCGAGCGCCCGTTCTCTGCGCGGGCGAAGAGCCTACTCAGGCTTCTCGAACCCTGTGATCTGGCAGGCTTCAACTTACGTCGCTTCGATCTGCCCATGCTCCTATCCGAGTTTCGGCGATCGGGTCTGAGCTTCGATGTCCGAGGCAGGAAGATCATCGACGTTCAGGTGATTTACCATCGCGAGGAGCCGCGAGATCTTGGAGCCGCCGTTCGATTTTATCTCCAGCGGGACCTCGAGGACGCGCACTCCGCGCTGGCCGACATTCGCGCGACAGCGGCGATCCTGACGGCACAGCTCGAGCGCTATGAACATGTGCCGAGGGATCTCGATGGCCTCCACGCCTACTGCGACGAGGTTCGGCCCTTCGAAACCGAGGTCGATCGGTGGTTCGCCGATTCCGAGGAGGACGGCCGTGTCTTCCGCATGGGCAAGCACCAAGGTCGAGCGCTGACCGAGGTCGTGCGGGAGGAGCCCGATTATCTCCGGTGGATGCTCTCGGCTGACGACATCGACGAGGGTGTGCGCGATATCGTCCGGGCCGCACTCGGCTGAAGTCCGGACCTCCAACTCCGAAAGGCGGCTCGGATCGTCAGACACAGAGCCGTGCGCGGTTACGCGCCCGCGGGGTTCGAGGGGTCTCGTCGAGGGTGAGGGGTGCAGCGAAGGGTCTCCCACCGTATTCTCATTCGCCACCGCGCGAAGGCCTCGTCCGCTCAATCTCGACCGCCGGAGGGACGGGAAGGGTCGCACCTCGTGAACCTCGGTTGGGGATCTCATGCTGAACGCACTGCTATACGCTCACTCTGGGCTCCGATACCTCGTGCTTGTCGCGGGAGTGGTCGCCTTTCTTTACGCGCTCTACTCTGTACTCACCAGACGGCCGTATGACCGCGGCATCCGCAGTGCCTCGGGAATCTTCGCCGGACTGCTTCATCTGCAGATTCTCCTCGGATTCTTCTTTCTCGTTTCGGGACGATTCTACCCGGCGCTGATCGGGCACATCTTCATGATGCTCTTCGCCGCAGCCTCGGCCCAGATTCCACTCTCGGTGCTAAGACGAAGGTCCCCCGAGGAGAGAACCCCTTTGCCGCACCTCATCGGGAATTCGATTGCCCTGCTCTTGGTCTGGGGCGGCATTCTCTCGATCGGGAGGAGTCTGCTGGAGAGCACCTTGTGACTGCTGGCTGAGGCCGGCTCCAAGACGGGGTACGGGCGATGCAAAGAGGCCAGAACGAATTTCCCGAGACTCCCGCCGCCCGTCCGGAGCGAATGGCGCTCGTCATGGGGGGTGGGGGTGCCCGAGCAGCATACCAGGTAGGCTTCCTGAGGGCGGTGGCCCGACATCATCCCCACCTCCAGATCCCAGTGATCACCGGTGTATCGGCCGGAGCCATCAATGCGGCTCATCTGGCCTCGCACCCCGGAACGTTCGCCGAGGCCGTCGACGACCTGGTGGCACTCTGGGAGTCCCTCACGATGGACCAGGTGTTCGAGATCGACGCCCGCCACCTGACTACGAATGCTCTCCGGTGGGGTCTCCAGCTGGCTTCGGGTGGCGTATTCGGAAAACCGAAGATCCGAGCCCTGGTCGACACGGCCCCTCTCCGCCGATTCCTCGGGCGAGCACTTCGGGCGGAGGACGGGGCGATTCCCGGCATCTCCGAGAACGTTCGTTCAGGTCGCCTCAAGGCGCTGGCGATCACGACGTCCTCGTACACCAGCGGAAGATCGGTGACCTGGGTCGAAGGTGCCCAGGCGTGGGAATGGTCGCGTCCTCAGCGACGCGCTCAATCTGCTTCGATCGGGGTGCAGCACGTTATGGCTTCGTCCGCGATCCCGTTGTTCTTCCCCGCGATCGCGATCGGCGAGGAGTGGTACGGTGACGGCGGGATACGGTTCTCGGCTCCGCTGTCCCCGGCTCTGCATCTCGGTGCGGAAAGGATTCTCGCGATCTCGACACGCTTCGACCGTCTGGCAGGCGATGCCGAGGTTCCGAACCATGTGGGCTACCCCCCGCCGGCTCAGGTCATCGGCTCGATGATGAACTCCATCTTCCTCGATCTGTTGGACCAGGACGCGTGGCGGGTCGAAACCATGAACCGGCTGCTCCGACGAATTCCTCGCCCGGATCGGGGGGAGCTCAGGGTCGTACGTCTCATGACTCTGCGACCCTCCATCGATCTGGGGCGTATGGCGCAGAAGTTCGAGCGCGGGTTGCCTCCCGTCTTCCGTTTCCTCATGGGGGGCCTCGGTACGCGCGAGACCGAGAGTCCGGATATCCTCTCGTTCCTGCTCTTCGAGCCCGGCTATCTCAGGCTTCTAATGGAGTGCGGAGAGCGCGATGGGGAAGATCGCATGAACGAGGTGGATGCTCTGATTCAGTTCGATCCGGCCGCGGAAGCGGGACCGGAGTGACAGCGGGTTCCTCTCGACGAGCTCCTTTGCCCCCAGGTGCCGTCGGTGCCCGACGTGGTAGCAGGGATACCACGGAGGGGCCGATACTCGGCGCCCTGGTCGCGCTCGCGGTGCCGATCGTCGCTACGAACATCTTCCAGACCCTCTATCAACTGATCGACACGTTCTGGGTGGGTCGGCTGGGCGCGCCGGCCGTTGCCGCCGTATCGCTGTCGTTCCCGATCCTGTTCTTCATGATCTCGGCAGGGGGAGGAATGGCCGTGGCGGGAGCCATCCTCGTGGCTCAGACCTTCGGGGCACGAGACGAGGAGGCGGTGGATCATGCTGCGGGCCAGACTCTGCTGGGGGTCGGGGTGATCTCCGGGTTCCTCTCGGTGGCGGGCTTCTTCCTATCCCCTCCTCTCATCACCCTCTTTGGGCCGGACGCGGACGTCGAGGCCATGGCGGTCGGGTACCTTCAGATCTCTTTCCTCGGGCTCGTCGCGGTATTCGTCTACTTCGTCTTCCAGGCGCTCCTTCGAGGAGTCGGGGACGTCAAGACCCCGATGGCCGTTGTGGCGGGT
>JAHEKL010000012.1:14519-23228 GCA_024638345.1 Gammaproteobacteria bacterium
TTCTTCTTGGATCCGATCCTCATTCTCGGGCTGGGACCTGTCCCGGCCTTCGGAGTGCTGGGTGCCGCCTGGGCAACCATAGGCTCGCAGGGCCTCGCCGGGATCGTCGGCTTGATCGTGCTCTTCAGCGGACGCTATGGAGTTCGACTGCGAGCCCGGCACCTGAAACCCGATCGCGAAGTGATCCTGAAGATCCTACGGCTCGGAATCCCGTCTTCCATCGAGCAGTCCACGAGAGCGTTGGGGATCGCCGTGATGATGCTACTGGTGGCGAGCTTCGGGACGACGGTCATCGCGTCCTACGGCATCGGTACACGAATCCTCTCGTTCATCATCATTCCGGCGATGGGGCTTTCTGTCGCCACGACGACAGTGGTGGGTCAGAACGTGGGGGCCGGCAAGAACGACCGCGCCAACCTCGCGGCGCGCATCGCGATGACGGCCGGATTCGTCGCGCTCACGGCAGCGGGCGTCGGTCTCTTCCTCTTCGCGGCCCCCGTGATCGGTGCCTTCGTTCCAGGCGAGGCCGAGGTGATCGCCATCGGTTCCCGTTTCATTCGCATCATGGCCCTGGCCTTCGGCTTCTTCGGGATTCAGATGGTCATGAGTGGGGCACTGGCCGGAGCCGGAAACACTCTCGCAGCGATGGGTCTCTCGATCATCGCCTTCTGGGTACTACGCTTTCCCGTGGCCTGGGTCCTTTCCGTCCCCGCAGGGCTGGGCCCCGATGGGATATTCTGGTCCTTCCCCATCTCGAACATCGCCTCGGCGACCATCGCCGTAGCTTGGTTCTTCCGCGGCACTTGGATCCGTCGAGTCGTGAACGAGGAGGCGGCCGTCCAGGAAGTGATCCGCGAGGAGGCACAGGTGGAGGAGGGCGTTGCGGAAGGCTAGCTTTCAGGGGTGCACGGTTCCCTCTTCCACACCTCCGATGCCTAATACGATCGCCCCTCCGCGAACCAACGAGATCGAGTCCCGGCAGGTCGCCGAGGCCGCTCGAGAAGAGCAGTGGAAGAGAGCGAGCTTCATGCGTGACCTCTTCGAGGGGCGGTTCAGCCTCGGACTCATCCATCCCCCACCGGCACCCGACCCCGAAGAAAGCGCGCGAGCCGAGGTCTTCTTGGAGCGTCTCCGCTCATTCGCTCGAGATCACATCGACGGCGATGCGATCGATCGAGACGGCTGGGTGCCCGAGGCGGTGCTGGACGGGCTCCGCGAGCTGGGCGCCTTCGGGATCAAGATCCCGCGTGAGTACGGTGGCCTGGGTCTTTCCCAGGTCACCTACAGTCGTGCCCTCGGGATCGTGGCTTCGGCATGTGCGTCAACTGGTGCCTTTCTCTCGGCCCACCAGTCGATCGGCGTTCCACAGCCGCTCAGCCTCTTCGGTACGGAAAGCCAAAAGCAGCGCTATCTGCCGCGGGTGGCTCGGGGAGCGCTATCGGCCTTCGCGCTGACCGAGCCTGAGGTCGGCTCGGATCCCGCCAACATGTCGACCCACGCCGAACCGACCGATGACGGCTCGACCTGGCTGCTCAACGGCGAAAAGCTCTGGTGCACGAACGGTCCGCGAGCCGAAGTCATGGTGGTCATGGCGCGAACTCCACCCCGGCAGGGGGTTCGTTCCCGCCGCCCCATCACGGCATTCATCGTCGAGACCGATTGGGACGGAGTCGAAGTCGTGCACGAGTGCAGCTTCATGGGGCTGAAGGGAATCTCGAACGGTGTCATCCGGTTCCAGAATGTGCGTGTTCCCTCGGAGAACATCATCTGGAAAGAGGGGGAAGGCCTCAAGCTGGCCCTAGTGACGCTGAACACGGGGCGTTTGTCCTTGCCGGCCTTTTGCACCGCGGCGGGGAAGGTGGCCCTGGAGATATCCCGTCGCTGGTCCGCCGAGAGGATCCAGTGGGGTCAGCCGATCGGAAAGCACGACGCGGTGGCCCAGAAGCTCGGTCGGATGGCTGCAGACACGTTCGCGATGGAAGCCGGCTCCGAGCTGGCGGCAGCGATGGCGGACGCGAAGACCTTCGACATCCGCCTCGAGGCCGCGATCGCGAAGATGTGGCACTCCGAGACCGCATTGGAGCTAGCGAACGAGGCACTCCAGATCCGGGGGGGACGAGGGTACGAAACTGCGGATTCCCTTCGTGCGCGGGGCGAGACTCCATACCCTGTGGAGAGGGCTCTGCGTGACCTTCGTATCAACCTGATCTTCGAGGGCACGTCCGAGATCATGCGTCTCTTCATCGCACGAGAAGCGGTCGACCGTCACTTGGCCATCGCGGGAGACCTCGTCGATCCCAGAGCTCCGGCGAGAAAGCGGATTTCCGCCGCGTTCAGAAGTGCAGTCCACTACATGTGGTGGTACCCGAGTCGATGGATCGGGTGGGGCCGGTGGCCGCGATATGGAGAGTTCGGTGCGCTGGCGCCCCACCTCCGATTCGTAGATCGGACGGCCAGGCGACTCGCTCGCAGCCTATTCCACTCGATGGTCCGCTTCGGGGCTGGCCTCGAGAAACGGCAGGCGGTCTTGGGTCGAATGGTCGAGATCGGCGCCGAATGCTTCATGATGACGGCCGCCTGCATACACGCGCGCAAGCTACTGCGCGAGAATCCCGACGACCGAAGTCCCGAAGAGCTGGCCGATCTGTTCTGTCGTCAGGCCAGGGAACGAATCGCGTTCCGCTTTCGGACCTTGTTTCGCAATCAGGACAAGGTGGCGTACGAGGTCGCGAGGCACGCCATGGATGGCCGATACGCTTGGCTCACGGAAGGTGTCCTCAACCCGTCACTCGAGGGCGTTCAACCCCAACGGAAGTAGCAGTCTGAGAGTCGGACTCTCAGTCCCCCACCGTCCTCAAGCGGGCCGCCGAAGCGAGACGACGACCTCTCCGCCTCCCGCGGGGCGATTACCGACGGCGATCGCGGCGCCTTGCCGCTCCAGGATACGCTTGGCCCGGGGAAGCCCGAGACCCAAAGCATCCGACTCGGTCGTCCAAAACGGCTCGAACGCTTTTCGGATCGCCTCCTCGGAGAAACCGGAGCCCCGGTCCCCGATACGGACTCGGATGGGATCGCCCTCGGCCTCGACCGAGACCTCGACCGTCTGACCCCCACCGAAGTGCCCGGCGTTGGCGAGAAGCAGATAGAGGCCGTCCTTGAAGCGCTCGGCTGCCACGACGACCGGTACCGGCGTGTCCGGACCTCGGAACTTGACCGGGGTGCCGGTCTCCAGAGTGAACTCCCGCGTGACCGCCTGAATGACCGACACCAGGTTCTCGCGGCTCGGTGTGCCTTCGGGCACCGAGCTGGCGTGGAAGGCGAGATCCTTCAGGGCATCCACGGCGTCCTCGACCGGTCGACGCAGCTCACCGGTTTCCAGGCCCTTCTCCAGCGGTTCCAGCACGGCCGCCTTGAGGTACCGGGCCATTCCCCGGAGAGCCTGATCGGCGGACTCCTCGCGCTGGGACGTCGCGTCTTTGTGCGGCTGCTCTTGGAGCGGCTGTGTGCGGGAGCCGACGTCCGCGGGTCCTGACCGGCCCCGCGCTCGAAGTGCGAGAAACAGCGAGAGCACGCCGAAGCCCGCGGCAAGGATCCAGGCGATCACTTCCATCGACTTCCCTCGGAGCGTTCGTCGGATGCGCCAGGTCGGGTGTTCACGAGAATGACCGTCGTCACGGGCTTCCTCCATCCCCGTTCTGCCTCTGACCAGGACGGGAGTTCCCGTTGGTATCCTGTGCGGTCGTGGAGTCGGCGATTTCCCAGCGACACCGTTCGTCGCCGCGTGCGATACAAGTCACATGTGCCACCTCGGCCTTCCGAGACCGGTAGGCGTCCACGACCGCCTGGGACAAGCCCGTCACGAGAGCGCAGGCCGTACCGTTGGGATCGGCCTCCACGAGCAGGCCATGTGCGGCTTCCAGCCGGAAGTCACCTCTTGGCGCCCTCACCAGCCGCCCGCCGAAGAGCGAGCGAAGCCGACGCCGAATCCTCCGTCTGGCCATGTCCATCGCGATCCGGTCAGGCAAGACCCTTCGCCATCTCGGAGCGCCGTCCGCCGCCGTGAGCGAGCGCCCGACCTCGTCCAGGACCCTACTCGCGTCCGGACGTCGACTCACCAGCCGGATCAAGTCGCGTGCCTCGGCCTCCGAGATCCGATGTCCCTTCCTCGCCTCCTCCCTGTACCTCCGAATCTGTGCCTCGACTACGTCGGAAAGGCCGAATCGTCTGGGAAGCGTCACGCTCACGTTCTCGTCGTCCAGCACCTCTCCGGGGCGGTCCCGGTTACGGACTGCCTCGAGTAGTGCCAGGGCAACTTGGGCATGTACATGCCACTGGTCGCGTTGTTCGGCCACAGGATTGGACACGGCTTGCTGCGGGTTGGCGAGTCGACCGCCCACGGTGAACTCAGCTAACCTCGCGTCGCAGACTCGTCTCGGCAACGATCGGCGTGGACCCCCTGCGACAGTATCGTCGATACCGGAGGCGGACGCCGCCGAACAGCTCGTCGAGCGGATCCCCATGATGCCGGAAACCGCGTCAATCAAGGGTTTTTGGCCTCACGACACCTTGAAATCCGGCGGTTCATGTGCCATACTTGAAGGCGTCCGTTGACGGCGCGAACCCCCTTCCGAGGGGTCGGTGAAGAAATCAAGGGCCCGTGTCCATCTGGTGCGGTGCCCTTTTTTTCCCGATCGTGCAGTCGCGTTCGCCTGAACTCGAGCCCAAGGAATCGGAAGATAGATGCCAGACACTCCCGCTGAGCCGACCGCCGCCCAGCCTATCGATCCGGATATCCTCAGTCGGAATCTGGACGAGTTGAGCGATGAGGAGCTGGTCACCGCGCACCTGGAAGGCCGGGACGGCGCATTCCAGGAGCTGTTCAATCGGTACAGAGATCGGCTGGTCCACTTCATCACCCGGAAGACGGGGGATTCGGACCGCGCCCAAGATCTCGTACAGGAGGCCTTCATCCGAGTCACGCGCCACCTGCACAGGTTCGACACGACCAAGAAGTTCTCCACCTGGGTCTACACGATCGCGAGCAATCTCTCCAAAAACGAGCTGCGCAACCGGTCCAGAAGCCCGCTCGTGCTTTTCCAGAAGCTCACGAGCAGCTGGGACGACGATCATCGCCCCCTGCAGTTCGAGGATCTGAGCATGCGTCCGGACGACCTTTACCGGAAGAGGTTCTTGCAGCGTCTGGTGGAGGACACGGTCGAGAAGCTACCGGAGCATCATCGCCTTGTCTTTCGGTTGAGGGAGCTCGAAGGCAAGAGCTACGAGGAGATCGCGGAAATCACGGGAGTGAACCTCGGTACGGTGAAGAGCCGCCTTCACAGGGCTCGGAATTCCTTCGCCCAGAGGATCGAGCATCTCCTGAACTGAACCATCGACCGGTGGAGCGCCGGCGGATGGACGTCTAGATTGAGCGGCGAGCCCCCGGGCTCGCCGTTTCTTCTTGCATCCTGGTCACTTCGCATGTTCGAATCGCTACGAGAAGCTTTCCGTCAGGCGCTCGAGAACTTCAACTCCGAGCTCAATCGGGACCGGATCCCGGAGGCTGCGGACCGGCTGCTTCGGGCGATGAAGGCGGAGTTGGTCGAGCTTCAGAGGCAATCCGACGAGATCCAAAAGGATTTGGACGTGGCCCATACGGAGGCGCGCCGGGAGCAGGATGCCGCCAGGACCTGCCTTCGAAGAGAGGCGATGGCCCTGAAGATCGGAGACCAGGAGACGGCATCCCTCGCTCACGAATACGCCGGCAAGCATCTGCGGCGACACGAGATCTTGACGGAGAAGACCGAGGTTCTCGCTCGTGAACTCGAGGAGCGCCGTCGCAATCTGGAGGAGATGACGAGCCAGTTTCGCGAGGCTCGAATCCGGCGTGAATCCCTCGCCGCCACCGCGGGCCGCTCAGAAACGAGGGACCAAATCCGAGATGCCCAGGATCTCTTCGACGAAATGGACCGCATGGCTCGGAGGATACAGGACTTGGAAGCGGGCGCGGGAGCGGCGCAGGAGCTGGATGAAGCGCTCGGACGCCAGGCCGCGGGCGACACGGACGAGTGGGGGGAGGAAGACCTGGAGGCGCGCCTGGAGGCGCTCAAGCGCCGAATGGGCGAAGCCTGATTACCGACCGGTCGTGGCCGGGGTAGTGGTCACAGCGCGTCGCCGATAGATTCCCCGATCGAATTGAGGGCCCCCGGCCGCGCGCCCCGAGACTCCTCGGACGACGAGCGCCCTGAGACCGCCAAGAAGAGCAGATATAGCATGGAAAACTGGATCGGGATCGGAGTTTGGATCGTCTTGGGAGCGGTGGTTGGCCTGGTGATGAAGGCGATGGTCAAAGTTCCGTCGACACAGCCCGGCCACACCACGATTCTCGTCGTGCTCGGGTGCTTTGCGGGAGTCGTAGGCGGGATGCTCGGGGTCGGCATCCTCGAGTTCACCGAGCCTCGTTCCATGAGCGCTGGGGGAATGATCGGCGCGCTCTTCCTCAGCGTCCTTTTGACGTGGACGTATCGCTGGGGGAGCAAGACCGTCGTCTGAGTGGCCCCCGACCCCGACGCGCGGATTCGAGAGCTCTTCGAGTTCCTCCGAATTCCCTCGATCAGTGTTCGCTCGGAGCACACGGAGGATACACGACGCGCCGCCGAGTGGGTCGTGGGGGCTCTCGATCGAGCCGGGCTCGGCGGGAGCCTCGTGGAAACCGAGGGTCATCCCGTTGCCTTGGGCGAATGGCGCGGGGCCGGAAAGGATGCCCCCACCCTCCTCATCTACGGACATTACGACGTACAGCCTCCGGAACCGATCGAGCTCTGGACCTCTCCGCCCTTCGATCCGACCATCAGAGACAGTCGGATCTACGCGCGCGGGGCGGCAGACAACAAGGGTCAGCTCTTTCTGCACCTGAAGGCACTCGAAGAGGTCCTTTCGGCCCGAGCCACCCTCCCGGTGAACGTCGTGGTTCTGGCGGAAGGCGAAGAGGAGATCGCTTCGCCGAATCTGCTACCCTTCCTGGAGAGGCACAGGGATCGGCTGAACGCCGACGCCGTGTTGATCTCCGATTCGGCGATGTTCGGGCCCGGTCTACCCTGTCTGCTCCAATCACTCAGGGGCCTCGCCTACTTCGAGGTTCGAGTGAGGGGAACGTCTCAGGATCTTCACTCCGGGAGCTACGGGGGAGCTGTCGCCAACGCCGCGACGACGCTCGCACGCATGGTGGCCACCCTCCACGACGATCGCGGCCGGGTCGCCGTGCCCGGATTCTACGACCGGGTGTTGGACTGGGACGGGGACGTCCGTGATCGCGTGCGTGAGCTGCCGTTTCGTGAGACTGCGTTCTTCGAAGAGGCCGGTGCGCTGGGACCTAGCGGAGAGGTTGGGTACTCCACTCTCGAGCGATTATGGAGTCGGCCGACCTGTGAGGTGAACGGACTCCTCTCCGGCTACACAGGAGAGGGAGCAAAGACTGTGATTCCCGCGACCGCCATGGCGAAGGTGAGCTGTCGCCTCGTTCCGGATCAGGACCCAAGTGAAGTCGGCCGGTTGTTGCGAGCACATCTAGACCGCGTCGCGCCGGCCGACGTCCATGTCGAGCTCGACGAGTTGGCCGGAGGCCGACCCTGGCGGGCGGACCTCGAGGGCCCCTTCTTCGAGGCTGCGCGACGGGCGCTCCGCTCGGGGTTTGGAGTCGAGCCGATTCTCGTGGGTGAGGGAGCCTCGATCCCGATCGTGACCGAACTCGAGCGGCTCGTTGGGGCCCGTGCGGTGCTGATGGGATTCGCCCTTCCCGGAGCGAACATGCATGCGCCGGACGAGTGGTTTCCCGAGGCCCACGTGGGCCTCGGGATCAAGACCCTCGTTCGCTACTACGAGGAGCTCGAGCGCCTCTTGGCTTGAGCGGCATAGTCCCTCCTCGCCTCAAGGCTCGGGGACGCCGGACCGAGTGTCCGCCGTGGCCGTGTCACCGACCATCACGCCAGCCCGAAGCAAGGCCCGGGCCTTGTTGAGAGTCTCCTCGTATTCGTTCCCCGGATCCGAGTCCGCCACGATCCCGGCTCCCGCTTGCACGAAGGCCCGCCCTTCGTGCACGACAACCGTTCGGATCGCGATGGCGGTATCCATCGACATGCCGCCGTACCCAAGGTATCCAACCGCGCCTGCGTAGGGCCCCCGCCGAACTGGCTCGAGCTCCTCGATGATCTCCATGGCTCGGATCTTCGGAGCACCGGAGACGGTACCGGCGGGAAAGCACGCCCGAAGCACGTCGATTGCGCCCAGCCCCACTTGTAGGTCTCCCTCCACCTGTGAGCAGAGGTGCATGACGTGCGAGTATCGCTCCACAGCCATCAGCTCGGGTACATGAACCGTGCCGTATCGAGCCACGCGACCGACGTCGTTTCTGCCGAGATCTACCAGCATCCGGTGCTCGGCGAGCTCCTTCTCGTCTGCCAGCAGATCGGCCGCGAGCGCTTCGTCTTCGGAAGCGTCTTGGCCACGAGGGCGGGTACCCGCGATGGGTCGGACGGTGATCGTACCGTCTTCGACCCGGGCCAGGACTTCGGGCGATGAGCCGACGAGGCTGACTCCATCGAGCTCCATGAAGTAGAGGTACGGAGACGGGTTCAGGGAGCGCAGGGCCCGGTATAGCTCGAACGGCGATCCGCCCAATGACATGCTCAAGCGCTGGCTCAGCACCACCTGGAA
>JAHEKL010000182.1 GCA_024638345.1 Gammaproteobacteria bacterium
GTCTGTGGTATGGACGGCGGAGCGCGTGAAGTTCGGTGGATACCGGCCCGAGGCCGAAGCCGCGAAGACTGACTGGAAGACCATTCGCGCGTGGATCGAGGGGATGCCGCGAGACTGATGCCGATCGAACTGACCCGCCCCGAGCTGCTCTACCTACTGGGTCTGATCCCCTTCTGGGCGCTCTTGACCTGGCCTAGAGCCGGCCGCGGGGTGCTGTACGCCCGGGGAGAGCCGACCGGGCAGCGGCTCCGATGGTCCGGCGTTCGTGCTGCGGCGATCCTCCTGGCTCCTCGGGTCCTTCGGGTGCTGGCCTTCGCCTCACTGGTCATGGCGCTCACGGGTCCGCAGCGCATCGAGATCGTCGAGGAGATGACAACCGAAGGGAAGGGCATCGGTCTGGTGGTCGATTTGTCGAGCTCGATGCTCGCCGAAGACATGGGCGAAGCGGTCAGTCGGATCGAAGTGGCCCGCGAAGCAGCGATCCGTTTCGCACGCCGGCGACCCTACGACGAGATGAGCCTGGTGGGTTTCGGTGGGCAGGCCCTGACGCGTGTGCCGCCTACGAACGATCCTGAGCTGATCGCGCAGGGAGTGGAGTCGCTGGAGATCCAGCTCGTGCGCGACGGGACCGATATCTCGGGCGCGGTCCTCACCGCCATCTCCCGGCTACTGGAGTCGGAGCGGGAACCGAGGGTCGTGGTGCTTCTGACCGACGGTGCGCACAACGGCGTCGAGCTACCGCCGCTGGTCACGGCCAGAGCTGCGGCCGCGCTGGACGTCCGCATTCATGCGATCAGTATCCTGTCCCCCGACGAGAGCTTGTTAGGGGCTCGTCCCACCATCGGCCGGCTCCGGCTGGCTCAAGACCGCGAGACGGTGCTGCAGGGCCTTGCTGGTCTCACCGGGGGCGAATACTTCCGTGCCTCGAGTGCCGCCGCGCTGGATTCCATCTACAGCGAGATCGACCGCATCGAAACACCGGTGGAGCGGCTGATCGAGCGGGAGGTCCGTCACTCCGAACGCAGGTGGTTCTTTGTACTGGCCCTGACGCTTCTCGGAATCGAGCTCCTTCTGAGGGGATCCAGGTGGGGGCTCGTCCCATGATCTTCCAGGATCCGTCCTTCCTGCAGTACGGCGTCGGGGTGACCGCGCTTATCCTGGTGGGTCTGTGGAGCCACGCGAGCCGTCGTAGAAGGCTCGGGGAGTTCCTCGGAGGGAAGCGGGCGGTCAGGCGGCTCTCCCGCTCGGACTTGAATCGCTTTCCCTTCGAGCGAGCCCTCCTGCTGGCATTGGCAGGTGGGGCGCTGTCCGTCGCCGCGGCCGGACCGATCTGGATCGACGCACCGGAGCCGGGACCACCGGTAAAGCGCGTGCTCCTGGCCATCGACGTCTCCGCCTCGATGCAGGCGGTCGACGTTGAGCCGACTCGATTGGCCCGATCCGTGGACATCGCCAACGAGCTGATCGACGGGCTCGGCGGACACCGCGTCGGGCTTCTGCTCTTCGCTGGAACCGGGTACGCTCTCGCGCCGCCCACGCACGACCACCAGGCGCTTCGCTTCCTGCTCGACGGCGTGACCCCCACGATCGCCAGCGCCCTCGACCCCGGCTCGCTGCTGTCCGTGGGTATCGCAGAGGGCATCGCACTCCTCGAGCGCGAGGAACGGGTCGCGACCGAGCTGGGACGTGCCGCGGATCCGAACCAGGCACCCGAGCCGGAGGGTGAGCATCTACTGGTGCTGATCGGAGACGGAGAGACCGGTGAGGCCGACGAGATCGTGTACGAGTCCGTGGCGCTGGCCACGGACTCGGGCGTGGACATCCACACCGTGGGTGTGGGTACGGTCAACGGAGGCGGAATGATCATGCCTGCGGGAACCTATCAGCTTGGTGGCCCGGTGCTGGACGGGAGAGGAGAGCGGGGCACTTCTCGTCTTCGCGAGACGCTTCTCCGCGAGGTGGCGACCCGAGGGGGAGGCCGCTACGCGGACGCGACCGACGAAAACGAGATTACGGACCTGCGACAGGACCTCGCAGACCTGGGGTTGCCGTCCGAGGCCTCCGCCGATCAGGATATACCCATCTGGGTTCGCTACGACGTACCGTTCGTCTTGGGTTTGGGTGCTTTGGTCTTCATATTCATCGAGAGTCTTCTGGACCTGCTTTCCCTGCGCTTTTGGTTTTCGAGGATCCGGAGGCCCGCTTGACGGAACATCCGAAGGTCGTGGAGACGAAGAGCGCGAGGCGACGGTGGCCGAGGTCCACCTTCCTAGCAGCGGCCGCTCTCGTGTTGGCCTTCCTGTGGCAGGATCGCGGAAGCGTGGAACATGGAAATCGGCTGTACCGCTCCGGTGACGCGACCACGGCTGCCGCCATCTATCACGGAGTGACCGGAGCCGAGGAGCCCACACCTCTCCCGCACTACAATTTGGGGACGGCCCTTCTCGCGCTCGATCCCGACTCAGCCGAAGCCCCGCTGCAGGCCGCGACGGAGGCCGCCGATCGAGAGATCGCACAGAGGGGTTTCTACAATCTCGGGCTCCGATTCCTCACCCGGGCCGGGACCTCGATGGTACCGGACTCGGCAGCGAACGCGCTGTTCGCGGCGGTGGCCAACGGCCGCCAGGCGCTGAGGCTCGATCCCACGGATCAAGATGCGCGTTGGAACCTGGCGCTGGCTCAGAGAAGGCTGGATGCACTGGTTCCACCGGAGGAACAGGCGCAGCGTGAGAGTGCGGGAGAAGGTGCAGACGAGATCGCGATGGAGGACGAATCACTCAGCCGGACGGACAATGCGGACGCGGTTTCCGGGCTCGAGCCCGAAGACCCGAGACCGGCGGACAACACCGGAGAGAGGCAGGGAGCCCAGGAGGGTGCGAGGGAGGCCTGGGCGAGTCAGGATCCCGGACCGCTCACGCGAGATGCCGCGGTCGGGTTGCTCGGCATGGTGCAAGACGAGCCGGAAACCCTGATACGTGGCATCCTCTGGTCCCATCGACCCGACATCGCCTGGTGGGAGTCGCAGCCCTATCCGGGTGGTGGTTGGTAAACAAAAACAGCACGGACGCGCCCCTGTTCGGACACGCCCGTGCTGGGTGACCGGGTCTGGTGTCTCCGACTAGTCCGAGACGTTCACTTCGACATACCCATTCGTCCAGCAGCACTGGTCCCCCTGCGAGCTGTCCACCGCGCCGTGGTTGTCCACCATGACGCGCAGCAAGTACTGTCCGGCGCGGGGGAAGGTCACTCGGAACCGAGCTTGCCCATCCGATTCGAGCGGAACCCGCACGGTGTTGGGTGGGGGAGGCCCTGCTCGGCGCCCACGGGGGCGCGGTCCGGGGGCCTCGCCTGCCGACTCGGCTTCAGGCTGCTCAGCGACGATCACAGGGTACGCGGGTCCGTGATGTCCGTACATGGACACGTTCACGGCGACCAGCGAGTCACGCGCGGCGTCGGCAGCCATCTGATCTCTCGCCCACACCGTCAGCTCGAGCGGCTCCCCGACCCTCGCGCTCTTCGGCTCACCAATGACCGGGTCGACGATTCCCGCTCCCTCACGGCCGTTCGGATCCATTCTCAGCAACGGTCGCTCGCTTCCCATTGCAGCGGGACCGGTGGTGAGCTGCATCGCGTCCGTACGTGAAGATCCGGGAACGGAGTAGAACTGGCCCTGGCTCTCGAACGTCCAGATAACCTCTCGGTCCGCGGGCCAGTCGGGGGGAACCGTTACCACGAAGACCCCTCTCTCTCGTCGCACAGGAAACCAGTCGGGCTGCATTCCGTCGAACTCCGCCGGCTCGATGAAGTTCAGTTCTCCCCTCGGGATGTGGACGGGGTCGGGGTCGACATTTCGGTTGAAATAGCCATAGGAGAAGACTCTGGATCCATCCTCCAGCTCGTACCACCCCTCGAAAAACGGGTGGATGTGTTCACCGCCGCGAACGACGGGCGCGAGCGGGTAACGCTGTGCCTCCACGGGTGTCCAACTCAGCAGAACGGCCAGGATGGTGAGAGTGCAGGCGGCCAAGCGGCTTTGCATCGAACTTCCTCCGAGATCTGGAATCCAACGGAAAACCGGTACTTCATCGCTCCCCTCACTTCGAGGAGACCGTGACGCGATCCGACGAAGATGGGGGCCGGAAGGCATTTCTACTAGCCCCCCGACCCCCATTCTTGTTCCTTCGACTACGAGTCTAGAACCGCTCCACCTACCCGTCGTCGCCGGCGGTGTTACGGAGCTCCTCCAGCGCTTCGCGCTCTGCTAGGAGCTGCTCGTAGCCTTCCTGATCCAGGTGCGTGATCGCGATCCAGTCGTGCGACATCTCGTCCGTCGTGCGGCTCCCGCGACCCACGTACACGGTCGGATCCGGGTTGCTCCGGTTCTCGTCCGTGTTGTCGTACCAGTGCGTCAGCACCATGACCGAACCGGCCGGCACCAACGGGGCAACATGGTCCTCGTACACGTGGCTCAGGTGCCAGTACGCCGTCCAGTTGCTGACCATCGAGATCAGCTCCCGCTCACCCGTGTTCGGGTGGAAGATCTCGAGCGACGCACCCACGAGACGGAAATGTCCGTGTGGCTGCCAGCTGTCGATCCGGACCGGATGGTCGAAGGAATGGAATCCCTGCGTCATCGCCGTCCCGTAGGGCGCGAGGTCGATGTCGCCCTCGCCGTCGTAATTGCGGAGATCCTGCTCGTACTGGGCGACGTAGTCCTCGGGGTAGTACCAGATGCCGACTTCCACCTGGTCACCCTCGACCGGCTCGCCCATCGGGTAGTAGTGGATGTCCCAAGTCACGCGAGAGTCGACCGGCGCCTTACGGCACGAGCCCTCGGGGATGATCTCGCCGAGCTTGCCGAGCGCGTACTCGGAAAGACGGGCGAAGCTCTCCCACTCGCCGTCCTCGTTCTGTACCATGAACTGCGAGTTCGCGTGGTGCGTCGAGGCACGACCAGGCACCGAAGGCTTGGTCTCGATCGCCATGATGCAGCGCTCTTCGGTGATCCCCGTCTCCACCATCGGCCGCCACCACGCATCGCCGCCCACGGCGGGGATGTCGTACGGATCCGAGGGGATCACGATGTCGGGTTGACCGAAGCGGTCGGCCATCCGCCACTCGGCTGCGTCGGGCCATACCACCGGAGGCGGCATGTCGGCCGGGTCGCCCTGAGGCGCGCCCGCGTCGACCCATGCCACGATCGTCGAGATCTCTTCAGCCGAAAGCCGTGCATCCGACTTCAGCTCCTGGATTCCGACGTTGGTGTCGTAGTGGTAAGGAGGCATCTCCTGGGAGACGACCTTCTCCTTGATGATCGGAGCCCACGGACGGACCTCTTCGTAGCTCAGGAACGACATGGGCGCGATCGCTCCAGGCTGATGGCACACCTGGCAGTTCTCCTGGAGAATGACCGCGATGTCCGGAGCGAACACCGGACCGTCCTGAGCGGCTGCGGGTCCGGACAGTCCCAGTAGCACACCCAGAGCGATAGCCGGTAACGCTCTTCGCCACATCTGGCCGGCGGGAATGGTCGATCTCATGATATCATTCTCCTGGCATCACCCAGTGAGGGGACAGGGAAACAACGCCACCTTATACACCACGGTGAATATTTGGTGACCGGCCCGCCATAGTCAATAGCCCGAAGACCGAGTGGCTCAAAACGAGTCCCCAACGACAGCGGGGGCCGGAGGGTTGCCCCCCCCGGCCCCCGAACGAGCCTTGGAATTCGCGCTAGAGCTGTGTTCTAGCGGTCGTCGCGCTCCTACCCGTCGTCGCCGGCGGTGTTACGGAGCTCCTCCAGCGCTTCACGCTCCGCTAGGAGCTGCTCGTAGCCTTCCTGGTCCAG
>JAHEKL010000183.1 GCA_024638345.1 Gammaproteobacteria bacterium
CAGCTTCTCGGTGAACGGGTCGCCGACCTGTACACGAGGACGGCTCGCATCGTCGTCGTCCTCCGAGAGCTCCTCCGACGCGAACGTGGCGCCGTGGATTCCGTCTCGTCCCGTACGCGCCCCCACCGCCATCAGCGTGTTGCCCACGCCCGAGGCCTCGCCCCGAATGATCTCGTCCGTCTTCATCACCCCGAGGCACATCGCGTTGACCAGCGGATTCCCTTCATACGCCCGGTCGAAAAAGACCTCGCCACCGATATTGGGAATTCCCACGCAGTTGCCGTAGTCGCCAATACCACGGACCACCCCCGAGAACAGGTAGCGGACCCGAGCCGAATCCAGATCCCCGAAACGGAGCGAATCCAGGACTGCGATCGGACGCGCGCCCATCGTGAAGATGTCCCTGAGGATTCCTCCGACTCCGGTCGCCGCGCCCTGATAAGGTTCGATCGCCGAGGGGTGATTGTGGGATTCGATCTTGAACGCCAGGGCGAGACCGTCTCCGATGTCGATGACACCCGCGTTCTCACCGGGACCCTGTATGACCCATGGCGCCTCGGTCGGAAGGAGCTTGAGGAGTCTCTTGGAATTCTTGTATCCACAGTGCTCGGACCACATGGCGGAGAAGATTCCGAGCTCCGTGAAGGTCGGTACCCGGCCCAAGATCTCGTGAATCCGATCGTACTCCGCCTCCGAGAGCCCGTGCTCGGCGACTAGCTCAGCCGTGATCTCGGGCTCTCCGGGGCGGCCTTCGAGCAGGGCAGCGGGATTTCCGTTCACGCGACTGCTCCTCTGAGCACCGACGCCAGCGATTCGAACAGTCCCCGACCATCGGTGGAGCCCAGGATTTCCTCCACCGCTCTCTCGGGATGGGGCATCATACCGATCACATTTCGGTCGCGATTCAGGATGCCTGCGATGCCATGGGCGGAACCGTTGGGGTTTGCCTCGGGGAGCGCCTCGCCGGCGGACGTCACATATCGGAAAACGACCCGGCCTTCTCCCTCGAGCTCGGCCAGGGTGTTCGGGTCGGCGTAATAGCTTCCCTCTCCGTGCGCTATCGGCATTCGCAGGACCTGCCCCTCCGAATACGCGCTCGTGAAGGGTGTCTCCACGGTCTCCACACGGATGTGGACGTCGTGGCTCCGAAAGCGGAGCGTGTCGTTTCGGAGCAGCGCCCCTGGCAGAAGCCCGCTCTCGCAAAGCACCTGAAACCCATTGCAGATCCCTACGACCAGACCACCGGAACGCGCGAAAGCGTCGACCGCGGACATGACGGGCGAGAACCTCGCGATCGCTCCCGCCCTCAGGTAGTCTCCGTGTGCGAATCCACCCGGGAGGACTAACGCATCGACGGGTCCCAACTCCCGCTCCCTGTGCCACACGAATACGGGCTCGAGCTCGGGGAAGAGCTGGAGGGCTTTGTAGCAGTCGTAGTCGCAATTGGAGCCCGGAAATGTGACGACGGCCACTCTCATGAGGCTCCACCCGCCAGTGCTGGATCCGTGCGATGGACGATCGTGAAGTCTTCCGTGATCGGATTCGCGAGGAGCTTCCGGCACATCGCTTCGACGAGATCGACGGCCTCCGACTCGCTCTCAGCGTCGACCGCAATATCGATGATCTTGCCGATTCGCACCTCTGACAGGCCCGGGAAACCGAGGGAATCCAGAGCGTGGTGGACCGCGGTCCCCTCCGGATCGAGGAGTCCCGGTCGTGGCCGGACGCGGATTTCCAGATGATACGTCGTCACTCGATCTCCTATGGGTTTTCGTGAATCGTCGAGTCGGATTCCGGAGCCGAGGACTCCGGGGAGAGGGCCTCAGGCGAACGATAACGGGTCGGCGCGATCTCACCATAGTCCACCGTCCGAACCTCTGCGCCGCCTTCGTCCTCCTCGTCTTCCTCGTCCAGCAGGGGGTCCCGTTCGGGCAGCCGGTCGAGTAGCCCGAGGATGGTGCTTCGGGTGACTCCGTAGAGCGTGTAGACGCATAGAATCGGCAGGATGAAGTACTCCGGGATCAAGATCGCCGCAGTCGCACACGAGATGAGATAGAGCGATCCGGCGGTGGCCCGGGGGCTTCGGAACGAGAGCTTGGGCACGATGGGGTACGGGATGTGGCTCAACATCAGAACCGCGAGGACGATCATCGCGATGCCCACGGTCTGAGTCGTGGGAAGCCCCATCGTCGAGCTGGCGACCGCCGGGGCATTGAAGAAGGGGAAGATCGTCGCCAGCACCATCCCGGCGGTGGGGGAGGGAAGCCCGTGAAAGTTTCGCTTCGCTTGACCGCCCTGCTCCACGTTGAAGCGCGCGAGCCGAACCACCACCGCGGTCACGTAGAGGAAGGAAAGGACCCAACTCCACGGCTGGTCCTCGAAGAACAGGAAGTATACGAGCAATGCCGGAGCGACGCCGAACGAGATGGCGTCCACCAGCGAGTCGAGCTCGGCCCCGAATCGCGAACCGGTCGCCGTGAATCGAGCGATGCGACCGTCCAGCATGTCGAGCACGGCGGCGAATACGATCGACCACGACGCGGCCGAGAAGTCACCCCGGGCGGCCGACACCATCGCATAGACTCCGAGGAACAGGTTCCCGAGCGTGAAAGCCGATGGAAGGATGATGATTCCGCGCTGCAGCTTCACCCGGCCTCGCCTCGGTCGACGCATTCCGATCACCCACCTCCTCCGTTCCCGTCGAAGGATGGTGGGGCGTAGTCGTCCAGACTGATTCCGGTCAGGCGCTCGAAAATCTCCAGGTAGCGGTCCGTGGCGGCCCTCACCACCGAGTCGTCGAGATCGGGCGGGGGAGGCGTCCGATCCCAGTCGGGGAGCGCGTATAGCCAGTCACGGATGGGCTGCTTGTCCAGCGACGGGGGCGTCGCGCCTGGGCGCCAGCTCTCCGCGGGCCAGTACCGCGACGAGTCCGGCGTCAGCACCTCGTCGATGAGAAGCAGCGAACCCTCCTGCGTCTGGCCGAACTCGAACTTGGTGTCCGCGAGGAGAATGCCACGGTTTGCGGCTCGCTCACGTCCCTGCTCGTATACCTCGAGCGACAGGTCTCTCAGTCGCTCGGCCAGCGAAGCGCCGAGTCGCTCGACCACCCCCGAGAACGGGATGTTCTCGTCGTGACCGTCGTCGACCTTCGTGGCGGGAGAGAAGATGGGAGGGCGAAGCTCCTGGCTCTCGACCAGCCCTGACGGCAGAGGCTCGCCTGCGAGCGTCCCGAGCTTTTGGTACTCCCTCCAAGCAGAACCGGAGAGGTAGCCTCGGACGACGCATTCGATGGGAAGCGGGCGCGTGCGCCTGACCAGGAGAGATCGGCGCGCCCAGTCCGATTCCGTGCCCGACAGAGCCGGGACGCGGGCCAGGATCGCCTCGGGATCCGCCGACACCAGGTGGTGATCGACAAGGTCCCGAAGCTGATCCAGCCACCATGCCGTGAGCAGGGTCAGGACTTCGCCCTTTCTCGGCACAGGCTGACGCATGACCACATCGAAGGCCGACACTCGATCCGAAGCGACCATGAGCAACAGATCAGGGCCGGCCTCGTACATCTCCCGAACCTTGCCCCGATGCACCAGAGGTAGCGGAAGCTCGGATCGGAACAGCGTGGACTGGGACGACTCGCTCTCAAACGCGGACATCGGGTGCTCCTGCCAAATGGTCGGCTTCTTCGAATAGACGCTCGACGACGGGGTCTGCCCACTCCTCGAGGAATCGATCGACCTGCTCCGGCGCCCGACCGACGTGTTTCGACGGATCGAGCAGGGTCCCGAGCGTGGCCTCGTCCATGCCGAACACGTGATCATCAGCGATCCGGCGCACGAGGTCGTTCTCTTCTCCCGCCTTCATCTTCTCGGACGAAGCGAAGGCATGGCGCCGGATCCGCTCGTGCAGCGACTGCCGATCTCCACCACCGGACTCCACGGCTCGCATCAGGACCGACTCCATCGCGATGAAGGGCAGATGTGTTTCCAGGTTTCTGCGGACGACGTCCGGGTGAAGCACGAGACCCGAGGCCACATTCTCCGCCAGAACCAGCGCTCCGTCCAGCGTCAGAAAGGCGTCCGGTATGGAGAGGCGGCGGTTGGCGGAGTCGTCGAGTGTGCGCTCGAACCATTGGGTGGCAGCCGTTACGACCGGATCCAGCGAGAGCGTGATCACGTGGCGGGCGAGCGCACAGATGCGCTCCGCTCTCATCGGATTCCGCTTGTACGGCATGGCCGAGGAACCAATCTGTTCCGTCTCGAACGGCTCTTCGACCTCCTGGAGGTGGGCCAGGAGTCTCAGGTCGTTCCCAAACTTGGACAGCGACGCGGCGACACCCGCCAAGGAACCCACGATCGCGGCGTCCACCTTCCTCGGGTAGGTCTGTCCGGTGACCCCGTAGCTCTGCGCAAATCCCATGCGTTCGGTTACCAGGCGGTCCAATTCCTCGACCTTGCCGTGATCCCCTCCAAAGAGCTCGAGGAAGGACGCCTGGGTTCCGGTCGTGCCTCGGACCCCCCGAAACCGGAGGGATTCCAGGCGGTGCTCCATCTCCTCGATATCGAGCAGCAGGTCCTGAATCCAAAGCGTAGCCCGCTTGCCCACGGTGGTGGCCTGAGCCGGCTGGAAGTGCGTATAGCCCAGGGTCGGGACTTCCCTATGCTCGCGCGCGAAGGCGACCAGCTCCCGGACGGTTCGGACCAGCCGTGCACGCACCAGCTTCATCGCTTCCCGATGGAGAATCAGATCGGTGTTGTCGCCGATGAACGCCGAGGTGGCTCCGAGATGTATGATCCCGCGTGCGGAAGGCGCCGAATCCCCAAAGAGGTGCACGTGCGCCATGACGTCGTGGCGGAATCTCCGCTCATACTCAGCGGCCTTCTCGAGATCGAGGGCGTCCAGGTTCCGCCGCATTTCCTCGAGCGCGCCCTCCGGAATCGAAAGCCCCAGCTCGCTCTCGGACTCGGCCAGAGCCAACCAGAGCCGCCTCCAGATCCCGAAACGATGGTTCGGAGAGAACACCTGCTGCATCTCACTCGACGCGTATCGTTCGGTGAGCGGGTGGACGTATCCGTCCTGCACGTCAGGAGTCACGCGGCGGGATGGGATAGGGGTCTACGTCGACTCGAGCCCTCATCGGCCGAGTATGAAGTCGCGGGCTGCGTAGCCTCGGTTCCGCTCGAAGTACAGCCGCACTCGGTAGCCAGCTGGGATCTGGTCCAGAATGCCAGAGAGATCCTCGGCGCCCTGGATGCCCCGGTTCCCGATCTGCACGATCACGTCTCCCGTCTGGAGACCCAGGATCTGCTGGAGCTCGGGGGATATACCGGTCACGAGGGCACCCTGCGCCGATTCGACGCCTCGCTCGCTTCGGATCGCGTCCGTGAGCGTCACCAGCTCGAGATCCTCGAACACCGTCACACGTTCCGCCCGAAGCGAGGGCAGGTCTTCCGCTACGAGACGCACGGGCTCTCCACGGCCATCGATCGTGAGAAAGACATTGTCCCCGGCGCGAAGATCGAGCATCGCCGCCTCGAAGTCGAGTGGCGTGACCATGCGTCTGTCGCCGATCCGAACGAGACGATCCCCGGCTCCTACACCGGCTCTGAACGCCGGTGAGTCCCCCGATGCACGGGAGACACGGACACCGCGTGTGCGCCCGAACGCATCGGCCTCTTAGGGCTCCACCTGGATGCCCAGCCACGCGCGACGAACTTCGCCATGCTCGATCAAATCGTCGGCGATCCGAAGCACGCGCTCGATGGGAATCGCGAA
>JAHEKL010000184.1 GCA_024638345.1 Gammaproteobacteria bacterium
TGGGACGCTCACCGCGGTAGGCACCTGCATACCCGCCAGCGACAGGCTGCGAAGCAGAAAGCTGTGCGAGTCTCCGACGGACGGCTGCCCGGGCACCAGCTCCGCGACGATAAACGCTCCGGGGCTCCTCTCCGGAAGTGACAGCTGGGCTCTAAGCTCGCGATTCTCCCGCTCAAAACCCGTCGCCCCCAGCAACTGGAGGTAGAGCCGGTCGCGTTCGTTCTCGAGATCCACGGCCCGGGCGGCCAGAGCGGTACGACGCTCATACGCCGCATCGGCCGCCAGGAATGGACTGAGAACCGTGCTTCGCAGGACGCGGGTGAGACCTAGAGCCTGTGAAGAATCCAGGCCCGCGAGAGACCAGGAGAGTATTAGAAGAACCGCGACGATGACCAGGTCACGACGCTGATTCTCGGGCCGGCCGACGTTGATCTGCCTCAACGCCTCCTCAGGTGGTAAGCACGCTCCGATAGCGCGGGATGTCGTCCAGTACTCGGCCTGTGCCCCTGACCACGCAGGTCAGCGGCTCCTCGTCGACATGGATCGGAAGACCGGTTTCCTCCCGTAGGAGTTTGTCGAGGCCTCGAATGAGAGAACCACCGCCCGTCATCACGATACCGCGATCGACGATGTCCGCCGCCAACTCGGGTGGTGTGATCTCGAGCGCGCGGCGCACCGCGCCGACAATCTGCTGAATCGGCTCCAGCATGCACTCGCGCACTTCGGCGGAGTTTACCCGAACGGTCTTGGGAATCCCCGATACGAGGTCTCTTCCCTTGACGCTCATGTCCCGCTCTTCTTCCGTCGGATACGCGGAACCGATCTGGATCTTTATGGCTTCGGCGGTTGGTTCGCCAATGAGCAGGTTGTAGTTCTTGCGGAGAAAGGACACGATCGCTTCGTCCAGCTCGTCCCCGCCGACCCTGATCGAAGTCTCGGCCACCAGACCAGACAGCGCGATGACGGCGATTTCCGTCGTCCCACCTCCGACGTCGATCACCATGTTGCCGGTGGGAGTCTCGACGGGCAGACCGACTCCGATGGCCGCCGCCATCGGCTCAGACACCATGTAGACTTCCTTGGCCCCGGCCGCGTGGGCGCTTGATCGAACGGCTCGGCGCTCCAGTTCGGTGATACCCGAGGGTACTCCGACCACCACACGAGGTCTAATCTTGAAGACGCGATCGGCAGTCACCGTCTTCAGGAAGTAGCGCAGCATGATCTCCGTGACGTCTACGTCTGCGATCACTCCATCCTTCAGCGGGCGAACCGCCTCGACGCCGTGCGGAGTGCGACCGAGCATGCGCTTCGCCTCGAGACCGATTCCCATGATTCGGCCAGTACTCTTCTCGACGGCTACGACCGAGGGCTCGTTGAGCACGATTCCCTCTCCAGCCACATAGACCAGCGTATTGGCGGTACCCAGGTCCACGCCGACGTCGTTGATCGGTAGGAAGCTACCTTTGAGAAGACGTTTCCACATCGCCTGTTCCGTTCAGGATCAATCTGTAGATCGAGGCCGCACGCCCGCTTTCGCTGCACCGACCTGCAAGGGCCGGGCCACCGGCCCGGGAATGTAGACCCCCCGTTTCGCCGGGGAAAGGCGGGGTCCCGCAGGACCCCGCCGATGGCCTACAGCACGTCCGAAACGTCTACGCTTTCGATGCTGAAGGCTTCTCCGACCGCGGCGTACGTGAGCCTGCCGTCCACCGCGTTGAGGCCCAGGGCCAACGCGGGGTCGTCCTGGCAGGCTCTGACCCACCCCTTTCTCGCCAGCGCGAGCATGTAAGGCGAGGTGGCGTTGGTGAGCGCAAGCGTCGATGTGCGAGGAACGGCGCCAGGCATATTGGCGACGCAATAGTGGATCACGCCTTCAACGACGTAGATCGGGTCATCGTGGGTGGTCGGACGGACAGTCTCGACACACCCACCCTGATCCACGGCAACGTCCACGAGCACAGAGCCGTCCTTCATCAGCTTGAGATCATCCCGCAGGACAAGGCTCGGCGCCTTCGCTCCGGGCAGGAGAACCGCGCCCACCAGGAGGTCCGCTCTCGCTATCTGCTCGAGGATGTTGCGCCGATTGGAGAACAGGGTGTCCACGTTGGCCGGCATCACGTCCGCAAGGTAGCGCAAACGATCGAGATCGAGATCGAGGATCGTGACGTGTGCGCCAAACCCCGCCGCGATCCAGGCGGCATTCGTTCCTACGACTCCTCCGCCCAGGATCACGACCTCCGCGGGGAGCACGCCGGGAACACCTCCCAGCAGGACGCCGCAGCCGCCCTGGTTCTTCTCCAGGTATTTGGCGCCCTCCTGGACCGCCATCCGGCCCGCCACCTCCGACATCGGAGTAAGGAGGGGCAGTTCGCCGGTCGACAATTGAACGGTCTCATAGGCGATGGCCACGCACTTCCGGTCCAGAATCGTCCGGGTAAGCGTTTCATCTGCCGCGAAATGGAAGTACGTGAAGAGGACCTGCCCCTCCCGGATCCTCTCGTACTCCGGCGCGATCGGCTCCTTGACCTTGACGATCATGTCGGCTCGCGACCAAAGATCATTCACATCCGGCACGATTTCGGCGCCAACCGCGGTGTAGGCTGCATCCTCGAAACCGCTCCCGATCCCACCGTCCTTCTCGACCAGGACCTGATGTCCCTGGGCCACCAATGCCTCGACTCCGCCCGGAACCACGGCGATGCGGTTCTCGTGCGATTTGATCTCCTTCGGAACCCCCACGATCATGGTGCAGCTCCTTTTTCAGTACTCTCGGAGGCGAACCGGGACCTCTCGGTCCCAGTCGCTTGAACGGCGCCAGGGAAGACGCCGGAAAGCCCGGATAGATCCGGCACAGGGGATTATGCAGGCCAGAGTTCCAGCACCGCCAGCCCCTCCGGATCATACAGCCTGGAGACCTCTGCCGCTTGGTCGAGATCGACCGCCTCGATCAAATCCACGAGGGCGTCGAGGTCCCTGTATGGCTCCTCGTACAGAACCATTCCGGCCAGTCGGTGCATGCGCGCCGCCGGAGACTCGAGGGACAACAAGATCTGCCCCTTGATCTGCTCTTTGACGTCCTCGAGTTCCGCGCTGGAAATCCCGCGCTCAGCCAGCGATCTCAACTCGTCGAGCAGGACGTCGCGAGCATCTCCTGCAGTTTCCGGACTGGTCGCCAGATAGGCTCCGAGGTGGCCCGCGCGCGCGTAGAAGGCCTGAAACGAAAACACCGAGTAGGCCAGCCCCAGCTGTTCGCGGATCTTCTGGAACAACCGCGAGCTCATGCCACCACCCAGTGCCTGGCCGACAAGGGCGGCCGCATGTCGCAGGGGATTCGAATGGTTCATCCCCCGGCCGCCGGCGATCAGGTGAACCTGTCTCCCCCCGGGGCGGCGCTTCATCCTGGATCCGACGGCCGTCTTTTCGAGGCACGGTACGTTCTCTTCGGCGCGATGCTCTTCGCCGACCGGCCACAGATCCCGAACGTGGCGGAGCAGGTCATCGTGGTCCACCTGCCCGGCTACCGCGACGACCATATTCCCCGGTCGATAGGCCTCCCGGTGCATTTGCCGTAGCGCATCCGCCCCGATCGATTCGACCGTTTCGCGCGTCCCCAGAATGGGGGCGCCATATGGGTGGCCGTCGTACAGAAACTCCGAGTGGAGTTCGAAGACCTGGTCGTCCGGCGTGTCCTCCGTACGGGAGATCTCCTCCAGGACGACAGCCTTCTCCAACTCCAGGTCGTCCGCTCGAAGAGCTGGGGAAAACGCCAGGTCCGTGAGCACGTCCAGGCCCGTTCCCAGGTGATCCGCGGGCACGCGTACCTGAAAGGACGTATGCTCATGGGTCGTGTAGGCATCGAGCGAACCGCCGGTCCCCTCTACGTCCGAGGCGATCTCCTGTGCGGTCCGCCGACCCGTGCCCTTGAACACCATGTGCTCGAGCAGGTGGGCGATTCCCCGGTACTCCGGCTGCTCGTGAGCTGTCCCACGCCGCACCCACACGCCGGCTGCGACCGATCGGACCGAGTCCATTCTCTCGGACAGGATGACCGCCCCCGATGGAAGAACGGAGCGCCGGACCTCCTGGTCCAGACGCTCCGTCGTTTCCAGACCGTCTGCCCTGACCTGAGCAGCCGGCCGATCGGTGAGCACTCCGCCCTCCCACGTCCGCCTCATGACGCCCCCGCGATCCGGGACCGATCACCGACGTGGAAGAGACTCACACTCAGTTGGCAGACATCGCCGCGCGGCGAGACAGCTTCAGACGACCTCTCTCGTCGACCGACAGCAACTTCACCTGCACGACATCGCCCGGCTGAACCACGTCCTCGGTGTTCTCGGTGCGCCCTTCCTCGAGCTCCGAGATGTGGCAAAGACCTTCCGTACCCGGAATGATCTCCACGAATGCTCCGAAGGTCGTGGTGTTCTTGACTACGCCTTCGTAGATCCTTCCGACCTCGGGCTCCTCGACGATCGCTTCGATCATCGCCCGCGCGTTCTCTGCGGCCTCACCGGACACGGAGGACACCGTCACGACACCCGAATCTTCGATGTTGATCTGAGCTCCGGTCTGCTCCTGGATACTCCGAATCGTCTTCCCCTTCGGACCGATCACCTCGCCGATCTTCTCGGGGTTGATCTGAATCGTCATGATCCGCGGAGCGTACTGAGACATCTCGGATCGCGGCTCACCCAGCGTCTGTTGCATGACATCCAGGATGTGCATCCGACCCACGCGAGCCCGGGCCAGCGCGTCGCGCATCGTGTCCAGACTCAGCCCATCGATCTTGATGTCCATCTGAATCGCGGTGATTCCCTCAGACGTCCCCGCGACCTTGAAGTCCATGTCGCCCAGCGCATCCTCGATGCCCAGAATGTCGGTCAGGATAGCCACAGAGTCGCCTTCCTTGACCAGGCCCATGGCCACCCCGGCACACGGGCCGCGCAGCGGGACACCCGCGTCCATCAAGGACAGCGAGCCGCCACACACCGTAGCCATCGAGCTCGAGCCGTTGGATTCGAGAATGTCCGACACGATGCGGATCGTGTACGGGAACTCATCGTAGGCCGGAAGCAGTGACTGCAGGGCTCGCTCGGCCAACATCCCGTGTCCGATTTCCCGGCGTCCGGGTCCCCGGAACGGGCGTACCTCCCCGACCGAGAACGACGGGAAGTTATAATGAAGCATGAACGACTTGGACGTTTCCTCGCGGACGTCGATCGAGTCGATGCGCTGCTCGTCCCTGATCGTACCGAGCGTCGCCACGCAAAGCGCCTGGGTCTGACCTCGCGTGAACAGAGCGGAACCGTGCGTACGCGGCAGGATCCCGACGTCGGACGAGATTGGCCGGACCTGATCGAGTCCGCGCCCGTCGACACGCTCTCCGCGCTCCAGGATCTGGCGTCGCATGGTCTCCTTCTCGAGCTTCTTCATGACGCTCGAGAGATCGTCGAGGTGCTCGGCGAAAGTCTCCTCTTCCTGGAGGTCCGCAGTGACCGACTCCCTGAGCGCGGAAAGAGCCTGATTGCGCTCCTCCTTGTTCGGAAGCGCCAGCGCTTCCTCTACCTTGCTCGAAGCCCTGTTCCGAACCGCGGCCTCGAAGTCGGGCGAAACGCTCTTCGGCGGGTAATCGAACTTCTGCGGCGGCCCCCCGATCATCTTCACGAGCTCGTGCTGAATCGCAATCAGCTCGCGGATTGCCTTGTGCGACACCTCGAGAGCCGAAACCAGTTCGTCCTCGCTGATC
>JAHEKL010000185.1 GCA_024638345.1 Gammaproteobacteria bacterium
GGAGGACCGTGAGCTTCTCGGCAACGACCTCCCGCCCACGAGCGCGTTCCAGCTCAGCCGCCCGCAGAGTCGCCTGAGTGACTTCCGAGCGTCCGTGAGCTTCTCGACCGCAAGGTCAGATCTCTTCCAGATGGGCGGCGCGCGGGGCTTCAGTGTCTTCTTGAGTGGGCGTTTGCGAGATGAGCTGAACGTCCCGGACTCGCTCGCCGGCCAGTTTGGGCAAGACCGCTCGGTCGACGACGTGATCGGGCGAGTGAGGACGTATCTTCCGCTCTGGAGAGGCGGATATGCCCGCCATGTGATCGCGCTCCAACTCAGCGGTGGGATTGCACGAGGGCCGAACGCTGGCACGGGGCACTTCGATGTCGGCGGCGCGTCGGGCAGCCCAGAGAACCTCTCGGGCCTGTCACTGTTCGGCGGGAGCCCGGTTTTCTTCGCGGTTCGGGGGTACCCCACGTCGGCGAGGTTTGGCCGGTACGCTTGGACCGCCGGGGCTGAGTACCGCGTCCCGTTGGCCCTCCTCCACAAAGGTCTCGGGGCCTGGCCGCTCCACTTCGACCGGCTCATGGGCTCGATCTTCTTCGACGCGGGCAACGCGTGGGGACCCGACCTAACCCCCGACGGAAGACGGAATCCCCTCCGCCGCGCCTTGCTTTCGGCGGGTGCGGAGCTCGCGACGGGCGTGACGGGGCTGTACCAGGCGCAGCTGACGCTTAGAGCGGGTGTCGCTGTGCCGTTCACCGACTCGTACGGTACGACAGTCTACGTGCGGTTGGGACTGCCTTTTTAAGGTTCGAAGGCCCACAGCCGAGCGCCGCCCCCGCGTTCCGAGGCCTCGCGAGCCACCGTGTCAGACGGTCGCATCGCACCACTCCGTGGGTTTCGTGACCCTTGCGCGACCGTGACCCTAGACCGAATATAAACCGAAAGGCGGCATCCGGACTAGCCTTGTGACAACCAGGTAAACGTCTAGGAGCGGTAAAGGCTTGACCCCAAGATATGGGGGGTCTAAAATGGCTGTCACCCAACATCCGGTAGGGCCTCGAGGGGTTTTCCACACGTTTCGCGCCGGCGGGAGCTGTCTCCCGCCGTTTTTCAACCGTTACATCCAGCGTTCTCCACGCTATTATCCACAGGGAGACTGCCCGCTCATGCCACGTTTTCATCAGCCCCGCCCGATTCGGGAGCCGGTAATCTTCGATGACGTCCTCCCGGACGATCTTCCCCCAGCGGAGCTGACGGAAAACGCACGCATCGTTCTCGGAAAACGCTATCTGAAGAAAGATCCTCGAGGTGAGCCGATCGAGGAACCCGAGGTCATGTTCTGGCGCGTGGCGCGTACGATCGCCGACGTGGACGCGGCCTACGGTGCTTCCGAGGCCGCCGTCGACGAGGTGGCCCGTCAGTTCTACGACCTCATGATCAACGGGAAGTTCGAGCCGAACTCTCCCACGCTCATGAATGCGGGACGCCCCCTCGGCCAACTGTCCGCGTGCTTCGTGCTGCCCGTGGACGATGCGCTCTCGAACGGACAGAGCGGCATCTACGACACGCTCAAGGCGATGGCACTCGTCCATCAGTCCGGAGGAGGCACAGGCTTCTCCTTCTCCCGCCTCCGGCCCGAGGGCGAGACCGTGCGCTCGACGATGGGGGTCGCGTCGGGCCCGGTTTCCTTCATGAAGCTCTATGACGCGAGCACCGACGTCGTGAAGCAGGGAGGCACGAGAAGGGGCGCCAACATGGGCATCCTTCGAGTGGATCATCCAGACATCCGGCGATTCATCAGGTGCAAGAACGACACCACGCAGATCACGAACTTCAACATCTCCGTCGCGATTACGGATGCGTTCATGGAGGCCGTCAAGGAGGGTGCGTCCTACGATCTCGTGAATCCGAAGACGGGTGAAGTAGCGGGTCAGGAAGATGCCCGCGAGATCTTCGACATGATCGTTCACGGTGCGTGGCTCACCGGTGAGCCCGGCACGTTTTTCATCGACAGGGCGAACGAGTACAATCCGGTTCCGGCACTCGGCAGCTACGAGGCCACGAACCCGTGCGGTGAGCAGCCGCTCCTTCCGTACGACGTCTGCAACCTGGGTAGCGTCAACCTCGGCAAGTTCGTCAAGGAAGACGCGCGTCCGGGCACCGATCCTGACGAGGGGGTGGATTGGGAGGGGCTCAAGCAGGTCGTCCACCTGGCGACGCACTTCCTCGACAACGTCATCGACGCGAATCGGTACCCGCTGGCCGAGATCCACGACCTGGCGCAGACGATTCGGAGAATCGGCCTTGGTGTTATGGGCTGGGCCGACATGCTCGTTCGTCTCGGTGTTCCCTACGACTCGGAGGAGGGCGTCGAGCTAGGGCGGCGGGTGATGGGATTCCTGAACGAGGAAGCTCGCAATGCCTCCGAGAAGCTTGCGGAGATTCGGGGCGTGTTCCCGGCCTGGGAAGAGTCGATCTGGGGACCGGACGAAACGGCGGCACGAAACGACGATGGTGATCGGATCCGCGGCCAGAGGGAGCTGCGCAACTGCAACCTGACGACGGTCGCTCCCACCGGCACGATCTCGATCTTCGCCGGGTGCTCCGGTGGCATCGAGCCGCTTTTCGCCGTGGCGTTCATGAGGAACCAAGCCGGTGCGATGATGCCCGACGTGAATCCCGACTTCGTGAGGATGGCTACCGAGGGAAGCTGGCACTCTGAAGAGCTCATGGAGCGCATCGCCGAGCAGGGACACATCCACTTCGATGAGGTGCCCGAGGAGGTCCAGAGGATCTTCAGAACGGCTCACGACATCACGCCCGAGTGGCACGTGCGCATGCAGGCCGCATTCCAAGAGCATACGGACTCGGCGATCTCCAAAACGACCAATTTTCCCCGCGAGGCCTCGGAGGAGGATGTCCGCGAGATCTACGACCTCGCCTTCAGCCTCGGCTGCAAGGGTGTGACGGTCTACCGAGACGGCTCGAGGGAAGGACAGGTCCTTTCGACAGGAAAGACCGCACAGGTCGCAGAGGTAGAGGCAATCGCCGCCGATATGTCTGCGCTGGAGTATCAATTGGCGGATGCGCGCGAAGAGGCGCATAACTTGCGCATTGAGGCCGAGCGGTTGAAGGCCGAGCTGCAGGATCAGGACGTGACGGCCGGCGCTGCTCGTCACAAGCGCCAGCGGCCGCAGGCACTTCGCGGATATACGATGAAGATGAATTCTCCCCTTGGAGACCTCTACGTCACGATCAACGAGGACGAGAACGGCCGTCCCTTTGAGGTGTTCTGCACGCTGGGTAAGGCCGGTGGCGCGGCCAACGCCGATGCCGAGGCCATCGGAAGGCTGATGTCGCTGGCCCTGCGTTCCGGTATCTCGATCAGCCAGGTCAGGGACCAGCTGCGGGGAATCTCGTGCGACCGAGCCGTGGGTCTCGGCCCAAGCAAGGTTCTTTCCGCCCCGGACGCGATCGGCCAGGCCATCGAGCGATACCTTGAAGAAAAGGCCGGCGTGCAGGAGGCGCTGCCGCTACCTCTGACTACTGGAGCGGAGGGGGTCCAGGCGCAGCCCGGGAGCTCGAGCGGGGGGGCCGAGCTGTTCGACATCGGCACATGTCCCGACTGCGGAGCCGGCCAGCTCGCGTACGAGGAAGGCTGCAAGAAGTGCCATGTATGCGGCTATTCCGAGTGCGGATAGGAGAGCGGGTATTCGGTGGCGTAATGGACTATGCTTCAGTAGCCGAAGCTCAACGGGGTGGCGTCGTCGCCACCCCGTTGTCTTTCTAGGAATGCTCGAGGTGAAATCCTGCCCGGTATGACGATAGCTCGACTCGGTACCGTCCTCGCGCTAGCCATCGCTCTTCCGACCGGCGGGGGTGCGCAGCTGATCGCCGGGCCGGGTGGCCCCATTCAGCAGGCGGACGCGTTGTATTTCGGAGGGAGTCCGCTCGAGGCACTCGAGATCCTCGAGCACCATCTGGACGTGAACCCCATGAACTATGGCGCGTTGTGGCGAGCAGCGCGGTCTGCCTTGGTGCTCGGGATCGCGGCGGACGAGAAGGACGCCCAAAACCGGTGGCTCGATCCGGCGATCGACTTCGGCGAGCGGGCGGTGGCCGTCCACCCTGCCGGCATCGATGGCATTTATTGGCGCGGAGCCGCTGCAGGGCGCAGGGCTTTGAACGCCGGAGCCGGTCATGCGACTGAGCTGGCGCAGCGTGTCTACGACGACGCCCACGCGATCCTGTCCGCGGACCCCACGCACGGTGGAGCCCACAACCTGCTTGGAAAGCTCAACTACGAGGTTATGAGCCTTTCGCGCATAGAGAGGGCTTTGGGCCGTTTGTTCATGGGCAACGATGCGATTAGTCAGACGAGTTGGGAGAAGGCCGAGACGCACCTCCTCGAGGCGACCGAGTCGTGGCCCGAGCTGATCCTCTTTCGATTCGATCTGGCTCAACTGTATAAGAAGCGCGGCCGCGAGGCGGAGGCAGTACAGGCGCTCCAGGCGCTCATTCTGCTCCCCCCCGTACATCCACCCGACCGGGAGATAAAGGACGCCGCCCGCATGCTGCTAGCGGAGATTGACGGCCCCTAGCTTTGGCGATGCCACGGGCCTGTGATCGCGAGCGTGAGGCCCCGGAATTGAGCGTTCACGAATAGGGTCGTACCGTCGGGCGAGAAGCACGCTCCCGCGAGCTCACCCGTCCCGCTCTGGTTTCGGGCGAGCTTGTAGATCGCGCCCGCCGGAGTCACGCCGATCAGGTGGTCGTCTCCGTCGCCGTCCTCACAAATGATCAGGTCACCCCACGGTGCAAGCGTGAGGCTGTCAGCGTTCTCGATCATCGTCCCGTCGTTGGGCTCGATGAATAGCTCGAGGTGGTCGGGGCATCCGGCTCGCGAGCCTGTCCCTCGTATGGACTGGGCCGGTAGCGCCAGATCTGGCCCTTGCGCGCGGACCGCCGTTCGTGCAAGCGAAATGGACTCCATCGTTCCCTAGCGTGGACCTACATCTACACCGAAAGGTAAGACCGATTGTGACTCGCTTACGCCTCATTGCGGTAACGGTTTCTCTTACTGTCGGTTCCTGTGTCGACGAGCCCTCCGGACCGACTCCGGGCCGGCCACTGTTCGACGGCGCCGCGGCTTTGCAGTTGGTCCGAGCTCAGGTCGACTTCGGACCCCGTGTGTCGGGTACGGAAGGGCACGGCCGGCAATTGGATTGGATGCTCAGCCGGTTGGACTCCCTCGCTCCAGAGGTCGTGGCGGACACGTTCGAGCACGTGACGGAGGAAGGTGATTCCCTGACCCTGGTGAACGTCCTCGCGCGCTTCGAGCCGCTCGCGACCCGGAGGATCTTGCTGCTGGCGCACTGGGACACGCGCCCGACATCTGATCAGGAGACGGACCCGGCCCGCGCGGCCCTTCCTGTGCCAGGAGCCAATGATGGCGCCTCCGGTACCGCGATCCTGCTGGAGCTTGCGAGGCTACTCTCGCAGTCGCCACCTCCGATGGGAATCGACCTTCTCTTGGTCGACGGTGAGGACTACGGGCCAGGTGTCGACGACATGTTACTCGGGGCCCGTCGATATGCGAGCCTCCTCCCGGAGGAGGGCCGCCCCATATACGGATTGCTGCTAGACATGGTGGGCGACGCCGATCCCAGCTTTCCCGTGGAGGGCTACTCTGCTCAGTTCGCTCCGGTCGTGGTTCGGAAGGTGCGAGAATCGGCTGCGCGTCTCGGATACCAGGACT
>JAHEKL010000186.1 GCA_024638345.1 Gammaproteobacteria bacterium
GGCACGTTTCCGCGTCGCGCGGGCTACCGACCAACGTCCCCAACTCCGCCCAGCCCTCCGATCCGGTAGAATCTCCCGCGCTGGCCCCGAAAAGACCCGGATACCCTACCCCTGGTATACGTCCTGCCCGAGCGGCGTCTACCTCGGCATGCCTCCTGCACTTCTACGTGATCGGCGGGCCCGAAGGCACCGACTCGAGCGAACCTGGAAGGGACGCCCGACAGTCCGGAGGATTCGGGGCCGATCTCGATCGAACATCAATCCAAGGAGGTTCAGACAATGCTGCGCAGATTCTTGCTTTCCCTCATGCTGGTTGCGTTTCCGGCGATTCTCGTGGGCTGTCCGGGCGAAGATCCGACGCTCGGAGAGAGCATCGATGAGGGTGTAGAGGAGGTCGCCGACGAGGTCGATGATGCGTTCTGAGGGTGAGTTTTCGTCCATCCGAACATTTCAGAAATGAACGTATTCGAACAATTGGGGCTCGCCACACCTGACATCGTGTCGACCCTGCGTGTCGGCTTCCTTCTGGCTGGAGCGTGCGTGCTAATGCGGACAGTCCCGGCATGCCATTTGCACCATTTCTGAGGGTGCAAGACGCGGTTCGAAGTGAAGGGACCGATGAATCACGCACGGTCCAAGCAACTCGAGAGCCAAAGGAGGGCTGACCTGATGCGGTACACAGCACGTCAGAGCGGCAAGATTCGACGAGGCTTCATCACGCGGACGACCATGGCAGCGACGGTTTTGACCGCCTTTGCGATCAGTGGCTGCGCCAGCATGAGTCGGACGGAGCGGGGTGGCGCGATCGGGGCCGCCGCAGGTGGTGTGCTCGGCGGTGTCATCGACGACAACACCACCCGAGGCGCAATCATCGGCGCTGTGGTGGGTGGTACCGCGGGTGCCGTCATCGGACGCCAGATGGACAAGCAGGCGGAAGAGCTCGATGCCGAGCTCGCGAACGCCGATGTGGAGCGGATCGGAGAGGGAATCCGGGTCACCTTCGACTCCGGCATCCTATTCGGATTCGACTCCTCGGAGCTGCAGGGCACGGCTCGTGAGAATCTGGGCGACCTGAGCCGAAGCCTGCTCGAGTATCCGAACACCGAAGTGCTCGTCGTGGGCCACACGGATTCGACTGGATCCGATAGCTACAATCAGGCGCTGTCTGAGCGACGAGCCGCTTCAGCCGCCGACTACCTCCACATGCGTGGCGTGGATCGAGTCCGGATCCGCGCCGAGGGCCGGGGTGAGTACGAGCCTCGTGCGTCGAACGAGGACGAGGTGGGCCGGCAGCAGAATCGTCGCGTCGAGGTCGCGATCTTCGCGAGCGAGGACTACCGCGAAGAGCTCGAGGCCCAGTACGGACGAAACTAGATCGAGATCAAGAGGGTGAAGGGGCCCGCGGTTCGCCGCGGGTCCTTTCGCTCGCCTCGTAGGACCCAACCGAAATCGAAGTGAATCGATCGAGCCGACGCGGTTCGCACGCACGAGTGTGTTCGATCGTGCAAGATCACCCGCTCCGAAACACGGAGATCAGGTGAATCGAGAATGCTGCTGCGCATGCGACTCCGACGGACTCCCCGTTTCTTCCAGCAATTCAGGGCTCTTGCGAGGGATGTGAGCGATCCCCGCGCCCTCAGCCACCGCGCGCACAGTCCTTGCCTTTTTGAGGGGTACGCAAAGTCACCAACAGGAGGTCGAACAGATGGACGTGCAACAACCGGTCGAGTTGGTCCAATCGAGGATCGAGGGCTGGCTGGAAGCGCTGATACAGAACCTGCCGAACATTGGGGTCGCGCTCGTCTTGCTCATCGCCGGATGGTTCGTGGCGAGGGGTGTTCGCATGGCGGTCCGCCGGGGCGCGGTTCGCTACACGGACAACACCGACCTGATTCGCTTGGCCGGCACGGTGGCCGGGGTCGTCGTGATTCTGGGTGCTGGGTTCCTCGCGCTCAGCGTAATGAACCTCGAGAAGACCGTCACGACCATGCTTGCCGGCGCGGGTGTCATCGGTTTAGCGCTCGGGTTCGCGTTTCAGGACACGGCCGCCAACTTCATCTCCGGCGTTGCCATGGCGATCCGAAAGCCGTTCGACGAGGGAGATCTGGTCGAGATCGGCGACGACCTTGCATCGGTCGAGCGCATCGAGCTCAGAACCACGGTCCTGCGTCGGCTCGACGGGCCGAAGGTGATGATTCCCAACAAGACCGTTTTCCAGAATCGGATCGTGAACTATTCGGAGGGAGACGGCCGCCGAATCGAGCTCGAGGTCGGTGTCTCTTACGCCGACGATTTGGAGAACGCGCGCAAGGTCGCGCTGGAGTCGGTCCAGCGACTGGACTGTGTCGCGGAGGATCGGCCCATCGAGTTCTACTGGAAGGAATTCGGTGGTAGCTCGATCAACGGCGTGCTGCGGTTCTGGATCGACCGCGCGGTGATGTCCCATTTCCTGGACGCCCGCAGCGAGGCTGTGATGAGTCTCAAGAAGGCCTTCGACGAGGCGGACATCACGATTCCGTTCCCGATTCGGACCCTGGACTTCGGGATCGAGGGAGGACGCACGTTGGACGAGGTGGTGGATCGGTTCGGAGACGTCGAGTTCCAGAACGGATCGACCGTCGGTGCTGGGAGCCGAAATGGCCAATCGGGCTGAACCCCGAGTTGGACTCGGCGCTAGCAAGATACGACTGAATCGCCAGATCGGGGGCCGCTCGGACGGCGGCCCCCTTTCAGCTTTCGGACCTGGCCTCTGCCGTGGCCAGAACGGACTTCAGATCCTCGAAGCGCGCTGGCTTGACCAGGTGGCGCTCGAAGCCGGCCTCCCTCGAAAGCCGTTCCGCCTCGCGACCCGCGTGACCCGAAAGCGAGACGCTCACAGTCTCTTTGCAGTTGTCGAGATTGCGAAGGCGTGGCAGGAGCTCCGTCCCCGCCAGATCCGGTAGATTCAAGTCTGAGAACAGCACGTCCACATGGCCCTTCTCGGCCTGTTCGAGCGCTTCGGCTCCGCTATGCGCGATCCGCACGTCGCAGCCCCAACCGCGCAGCAGCGTCCCCATCAGCTGTGCCACGTCCCGATCGTCCTCGATCAATAGGACCGCCGGGCCCGTCTGCCGGGCAGCTCGCTCCGATGTCCGCTCGGTTTGTGGCACTCCGGTCAACTGCTTCCAGACCTCCTCCACCAGGGTCGGCCCGCGCGCGGGCTTGGTGACGAATCCGTCGCATCCGGCCTCCAACGCACGCTCGCGATCCTCCGCCTGGGCTCCGGCGGTGAGTGCAATCACCTTCCCTCCGAAGCCCATGCGACGCAGCGTTCGGGTGGCGGTCGGGCCGTCCATCCCCGGCATCTGCATGTCCATGATCACGACGTCGAATACGCGTGCCTCTCGCATCGAGCGCAGCACCGCCTCTATGGCACTCTCCCCGTCCGAGGCGACATCCACCTCCGCACCCGCTTCCTCCAACACATGCCGGACCAGAATCCTCAGATCCAATCGGTCGTCCACCGCCAGGATACGCGCATCGAGTCGATGAGAGCTTGGAGCGCCGGACTCCTCCGGGTCGGGAGGAGCCTCCTTCTCTACAAGCTCACTGGGCTCGAGGAGCTCGTAGTCGGCGGTACCGATCGGTACGGAGAAGAAGAACGAGCTTCCCTTCCCCGGCTCGCTCTCGGCATGGAGAGCCCCACCCAGGGCAGACGCCAGCCGGGCCGAGATCGTGAGACCGAGCCCGGTGCCCTGATAGGCTCGGGTCGATGACGTGTCGAACTGCGTGAAGGGAGTGAACAGCTCCTGCAAGACGCTGGGATCGATCCCGATCCCCGTGTCGTCCACTCTGAACACGACAGCTTCGTCTTGCAGCGAGAGCCGGAGGGTCACCGACCCGCTTTCCGTGAACTTCACGGCATTGCTCAGCAGGTTCAGCAGGATCTGCCGAATCCGGACTGGATCGCTGACGATTCGATCCGGGAGCGCACTCTCGAACGAGACTCCCAGAGAGAGACCTTCTTCGGCGGCCCTCAGACTCATCAGCTCCTCGGCGGCCTTGGCGAGCTCGGCGGGTGAGACCCGCTCCTCGTGGAACTCCATCCGGCCGGCCTCGATCTTGGACAGGTCCAGGATGTCGTTCACGATGTCGAGCAGATGACGACCGTTCCGCTGGATCGTCTCGAGCACTTGGATGTCGTCCGGATCCGAGAGTGAGGCCCCGAGGATGTCCGAATATCCGAGGATCGCCGTCATCGGCGTTCGGATCTCGTGACTCATGTTCGCCAGGAACTCGCTCTTGGCTCGATTGGCGTCCTCGGCGAGGACCTGGGCCTGACGCATGCTGGCTTCGGCATTCACTCGGCGGACGAATGAGCCGATGTCGCGGCTGATCTGGACCGCGCTCGCCCTCAGACCCGGGTCGTGAACGGTGTGCTCCCAGTAGACCGTTACGACCCCCACGAATCCGGCCACGGAACGTACAGGAAAGCCGAGTCCAGTGACGGCGAACTCGGGCAGAAGAACCGAGTCGTCGGTCGCGCCCAGGGAACCCTCCGGCGACACGAGGATCACGGTGTCACGGGCACGCACCTGCTCCTGAAGGGCGTTCTTTCCGGTGGTCTCGGGAATGGTCTCTTCGTCGACCTCCGCGAGCCGTCCGCCCTCCGCCGCACGAACGACGGCTGTCCGGACCAGCCTCGCGTCGCCCGGAATCCAGAACTCGGCTAGACAGCTGTCGAGGAAGCGATGGAAGGTGGCCAGTACGTCGGGCATGTCCCCTTCCAGAGACTCGGCACCCTCGAGAACCTGCCCGACCGCTACCTCTGTGTGCAGGCGGTTCTCGGCCCAGCGTGCCTCGCTGGCGTCACGCGCCATCATCGAGAAATGGCGAACACTGCCGTCGTCGTCGAACTGCGCGATCACCACGTGCGATGTGGGAATCTCCCGACCGGAACGATCCACCAGCGCCGACCGTCCCATCCACGAGCCGAGGTTCCCCGCGGCAGGTCTACCGACCTCTTCGATCCTCCGCCAGGCCCAGTCGGGGTGGAAGTCCGAGATGGCGAGACCGGAAAGGTCCGCGTCCGGAGTGAGACCGACCAGGCGACGACCGGCGACATTCATGAAGACGATGTCGCCGTCGGGCGAGAAAGTCGCGACGAACTCCGGGCTGTTCTCTACGATTCCGGCGAAAAGGCTCTCGTGCCCGTCGCTGGTCCGCTGGTCCTTCACTTCTGCACCCTCGGAAGTCTCAGGCTCTCAGATTCCATACTTCCGCCTGCGACGCCAGAGGGTGGAGGGGGCGACGTCGAGCACCTCCGCAGCCTTCTCGATCGAGTCCGTCACCTCCAAGACGTGCTCGATGTAGCGACGCTCCATCTCTTCCATCGAGGGCAGCCCGTCGGTGATCGACGAGGGGCCCGAGCTCGTGGCGTGTCCGGAGGGCAGGAGGGTCGCGCCAATCTTGTCCGACGGTGCCATGATCACCGCCCGCTCGACCGCATTCAGCAGCTCACGGACGTTTCCCGGCCATGCATACGATTGAATTGCGCGGATCGCCGCATCCGTAAAACCACTGAGTCTTCGCCCGTACTTCGCCGCGAAGAACTGCAGGAACTGCTGGGCTAGCGGTTCGATATCCTCCTTTCGGTCCCGAAGCGGCGGGATCTCGATCGGGATGACGTTCAGCCGATAGAAGAGATCCTCGCGGAAAGCGCCGTCCTCGACCGC
>JAHEKL010000187.1 GCA_024638345.1 Gammaproteobacteria bacterium
TTCTGGGACTCATCCAGGAGAAGGACGACGCCGGTCGGATCCTCAAGGAGATCGGGGTCACTCGCGACCTGATTCTGACCGCATTGGAACAGGTCAGAGGCTCGCATCGGGTCACCGATCCCACGCCCGAGGACAAGTATCAGGCCCTGGAAAGGTTCTCCCGAGATCTCACGGCTCTGGCACGCGAGGGGAAGCTCGATCCGGTCATTGGCCGGGACGAGGAAATCCGACGTGTGATCAAGGTCCTCGGTCGCCGGACGAAGAACAACCCGGTTCTCATCGGGGAGCCCGGCGTCGGAAAGACCGCGATCGTGGAGGGCCTCGCTCAGAGGATCATCGCTGGAGATATCCCCTCGTCCCTCGCAGACAAACGGCTGGTCGCGCTGGATATCTCGGCCATGTTGGCCGGAGCGAAGTTCAGGGGCGAGTTCGAGGACCGCATGAAGGCCGTCCTCAAGGAGATCACGGATTCGGAGGGGCGATTCGTCGTCTTCATCGACGAACTACACACGATCGTGGGCGCCGGTGCGGCCGAGGGCGCCGTGGACGCCGGCAACATGCTCAAGCCCATGCTGGCGAGAGGCGAGCTACGCCTGGTCGGTGCCACGACCCTGGACGAATATCGCAAGCACGTAGAGAAGGATCCGGCCTTGGAGCGGCGCTTTCAGCCGGTCTTCGTGGCCCCGCCCTCGGTCGAGGATTCGATCGCCATCCTGCGCGGGTTGAAGGAACGGTACGAAGTCCATCATGGAGTCAGGATCCGCGACGAGGCGCTCATTGCGGCCGCCCGGTTGTCCGATCGGTACATCGGCGGGCGCTTTCTGCCGGACAAGGCGATCGACCTGATGGACGAGGCCGCGAGCCGGCTTCGCATCGAGATCGATTCACTACCCGAGGAAATCGACGAGGTTGAGCGGCGGATCACACAGCTCGAGATCGAGCGCCAGGCGCTCTCCAAGGAGGAGGACCGCTCGGCGATCGAGCGGAGGGAGGCCATCGAGGCGGAACTCGCGGAGCTACGTGAGAAGAGCTCGGGGATGAAGGCGGAATGGCAGGCCGAAAAGGAGGCGATCTCCAGGATCCAGGAGCTCAAGGAGCACATCGACGTGCTTCGTTCCGAGGCAGATCGTGCCACTCGGGCGGGGGACCTCGAACGGGCCGCCGAGCTTCAGTACAGCGAGATTCCGCAATCCACACAGGAAGTCGCGCGCGCGGAGGAGCGTCTGAACGAGCTCCAGGCGGAGGGTAAATTCCTGAGAGAGGAGGTCGAAGCGGATGATATCGCCGAGGTCGTCGGCGAGTGGACCGGGATCCCCGTTTCGAGACTCCTCGAGTCCGAGCGGGAACGGCTAACCCATCTCGAGGGGCTTCTGGGCGAGCGCGTGATCGGACAGGAGGAGGCCATCACCGCGGTGTCCAACGCGGTCCGGAGGGCACGGGCCGGGTTGCAGGATCCCAACCGTCCAGTGGGCTCCTTCATCTTCCTGGGTCCCACCGGAGTAGGCAAGACGGAGACCGCCCGAGCACTCTCGCAGTTCCTGTTCGACGACGAGCGGGCGATGGTCCGGATCGACATGTCGGAATACATGGAGAAGCACGCGGTCGCGCGTCTCATCGGTGCGCCTCCCGGATATGTCGGCTACGAAGAGGGCGGTCAGCTCACCGAGGCGATCCGCCGCAGACCGCATGCGGTGATCCTCTTCGACGAGATCGAGAAGGCGCATCAGGACGTGTTCAACATCCTCCTCCAGATTCTGGACGACGGGCGACTCACGGATTCCCAGGGCCGAACGGTCGACTTCCGGAACGCGGTCGTCATCATGACGTCGAACATCGGGAGTCAGTTCATCCTGGAGGAAGCGGAAACGGCCGAGTGGGAAACGATCGAGGAGCGCGTGCGTCGGGAGATGCACCACCATTTCCGGCCCGAGTTCTTGAACCGGATCGACGATATCATCCTTTTCCGCCCGCTGTCGCGAGACGATCTGCGTCGAATCGTGGACATCCAACTCGAACGTGTCCTCTCGCTCGCCAAGGACCTCGGCGTCACGGTCGAAGTCAGCGACTCGATGAAGGATCTGTTGGCCCGAGAGGGTTACGATCCGGTCTTCGGAGCGCGCCCGCTCAAGCGGGTCATCCAGCAGAGAATCCAAAATCCGCTGGCCCTTCGCCTACTCGAAGAGGAGGTCGCGGAAGGGACGGTCGTTCGGGTGTTTCCTCCAGAGGGAGAGTCGGGCGACGCGCGATTCGAGATGGCGGCGTCGGAGCCGGTGGGGGTGGGTTGACGGCCGTTGACGGTGGGTCGAACTTCCGCCGGATCTTCCTGCCTCCGAATCGGTGAGGGAGTCCTTCGCGAGGAGCTCCGACATGCGCCGAAGTCTCTGCACCCTGTGCCTGCTGGGCGTGGTTGGCTGCGCGTCCTCCCCGGCGGTTCAAACGGGTTCCATCGCCGGGCTGGCGCCGATGCTGTCCGTAGAGCGATTCCTCCAGGCCGCCAACAGCGGAGACCTGGAGGCGATGGCGCGAATCTTCGGCACGGCCGAGGGCTCCATCGCGGACCGCTCACGGAGCTCCTTCGCCTGCGGCTTCAAACGAATCGGATCTTGGATCGGTCTCGGAGAACGATGCCTCTCGCGACAGGAGATCGAACTTCGGATGAATGCGATCGCGGTGATCCTCCAGCATGACGACTACGCGGTGCGGGCGGAGGCGGCCGTGCCGGGGCGGAGTCGCCCAACCACGCGGATCAGCGTTGATATCGAGCGAGGTGCCGAGCAATGGGACGGCGTGCCGTTCGTGGTAGTGCAGACGTCCGATGGACGCTGGCTCGTGGAGGAGATCGGCCTGGAGCTGATGACGGCGGCGAGGCCTTCAGTCCTGGACGAGCTCCCAAAGTACGCCGCCCGCGCTCCGCGGATGGATGAAAGCGGTCAGGTGACCACGAGCTCCAGGGCGGGGCTCGATGTCGATCAGCTCGAGACCCTGTTCGTGAAGGACGGACAGCTGCGCTCGGATGTCTGGGACGCGATACGCGACGTGATGTAATCCGGGACCACGCTTCGAGAGGAAGCGTGTGATCGGGCTGTCGGCTCCAAAGGGCTCGAGCAGCTCGATCTGACCGACGAACGCGACCCGGACGCGTTGGATGGGAAGGGTTTCGATCGGGGAACAAGCACTGCCCGTGAGGAGTTCATATCGGCCGGCCGAGTCGGATATCGATCCGGTGGCGATCCCCACGTGGTCCAGCGGAAAGCCGATCATCGGTCCACGGTAGCGTGGGGAACGAGAACGGAAAAGAAAGGAGAGCCTCAGCATGGCTGAACATGCGAACACAGTAACGGTGACGGACGATACCTTTACCGAGGCGATAGAGGGAGCGGGTCTGGCGATGGTGGACTTCTGGGCGGAATGGTGCGGCCCATGTCGGATCGTTGCGCCGATCGTGGAGGAACTGGCGAAGCAATACGCCGACCAGGGGGTGGTCGTAGGGAAGCTGGACGTGGATCACAATCCCGGTGTCGCGAGTCGGTTCGGCATTCGATCGATTCCGTCCATTCTCTTCTTCAAGGACGGCCGACACGTCGACACCGTCATTGGAGCCGTTCCGAAGCCGCATTTGGAGAAGAAGATCCAGGAGCACCTGTAGACGACGAAGGTTTCTCAGAGGACGAGTCGCGCCCGAGGGGCACGCGGATCTTCCGTGTGCCCCTCGTTCTCAGGAGAGCGTTACCCCTGGCCTTTCCCCGCTCGGCACTCCACCCTACCGTCCGGCCACTCTTCATCGAGGCGGGTGCTTGGGAACTCTCTACGTGGTGAGCACGCCGATCGGAAATCTCGAGGATGTGACGGCGCGGGTCCTTCGTATCCTCGGGGAGGTGGACGCCGTGCTGGCCGAGGACACCCGTCACACCCGGCGACTCATGAGCCACTTCGGTCTGTCGACACCCTTGATCTCCCTACACGCCCACAATGAAGAAGCACGTGCGCAGGAGGCGCTCTCTCGCTTGAGCGACGAGGGAACCCTCGCGTTGGTCTCGGATGCAGGTACGCCTCTCGTCTCGGATCCCGGGGAGAGGCTCGTGCGGCGCGTTCTCGACGCAGGCCACAAGGTGGTCCCGCTACCGGGACCGTCGGCGGTGCTGGCTGCCCTGGTCGGATCCGGGTTCTCGACCGTCCCCTTCCTCTTCGCGGGATTCGCGCCCAGGAAGGGGAAGGAACGCCATGATTGGTTGGATCGGCTGGCCCGAGCGCAGGAGACCGTGGTCCTGTTCGAGTCCCCCGAACGTCTAGGGGCCCTGCTGGAGGCGCTCTGCGGGGCGTGCGGGGGAGGCCGCGAAGCCGCGGTCGGGCGCGAGATCACGAAGGTACACGAGGAGTTCAAGAGGGGAACCCTGGAAGGGCTCGCCCGATACTATCAGACCGAGGGGAAACCGAGGGGGGAGGTGACGGTCGTCGTCGCGCCCGCGGAGGCCTCGTCGGTCGGCGAGACCGTGGACGAGGACTCGGTTCGGCTCGTCGCCCGCGGGCTCCTGAGCGACGGGATCTCTCCGAGCCAGGTCGCAAAGGATCTGGCACTGCGACTCGATATCCCAAGGAACCGGGCCTACCAGATCGTGCTGGACGTGCAAGCGGCTCGGGAAGCCTCGAACGGAGAGCCCACGAATGGCGGGAGCGTCTGAAGTCATGCGGGTTCCGGCTGCACTCGTCGTCGGTCTGGCTCTTCTCGGCAGCTCGGGGGCGGGGGGTATTTCGGCTCCGGCGGACGAGCCGGTCGTCGAGCCGACCGTGGCCAGACTGCAATACGGAGGGGGTGGGGACTGGTACGCGGGACCTTCGGCGATCGCGAACCTGCTCTCGACGATCCGGGATCGAACGGGGTTGCCCGTTGCCGAGCGAGAGGCGGTGGTGACCCCCCTCGACCCGGCCCTGCGCGACTACCCGTTCGTATTCATGACGGGGCACGGCAACGTGGCCTTCAACGAACAGGAGCGACGGGCCCTGAGGGGGTATCTGGAGGCCGGAGGCTTTCTCCACGCGGACGACAACTACGGTTTGGACGAAGCCTTTCGGCGAGAGATGGCCGCGCTGTTCCCGGATCGGCCTCTCGTGGAGATCCCACCGGACCATCCGGTCTTTCACGCCTTCTATGAATTTCCCGAGGGTTTGCCGAAGATTCATGAGCACGACGGGGAGGCTCCCGAGGCGTGGGGTATCTTCTACGAGGGGAGGCTCGTGGTCTTCTACAGCCACGAATCGGATCTGGGAAACGGCTGGGAGGACCCGGAGGTCCACGACGATCCACCGGAGCTTCGTGAGCAGGCCCTCAGGATGGGAGTGAACTTGTTCGTCTATGCATTGACCCAGCAGGCTCCATGAGAGATCCGGGCGGAACTCCGGGGTCGGTCGTCGGGGTGATCCAGGCGATCCGGACCTATCTACGTCGACGCGCCGAAGCGACCATCGCGCTCGCCGCCGTCGCGGTCGGAGGCGTGGTCCTGGTTCTCGCCTGGTGGCTCGCAGGGGCGGACGGATGGCGGCCAGGGACGTTCGTTCCGCTCCTCCTGCTCGTGCTCGGTGCGCTGAGCGTGGCCGGATTCCTCGCGGCGGTGGTCGCCAGGCTCCGAAGGTGGAGCGCCGAGGGCGCGTTGGCCGCACAGAT
>JAHEKL010000013.1:0-19235 GCA_024638345.1 Gammaproteobacteria bacterium
GAAGTACTGGAAGAAGCTGAGGGAGCTTCCGACTACCGCGGGGGCCAGCACGAGGGCGAGGATCGCGTACTTGATCCAAAGCGCCCGACGGTGGACCCAGGACGGTGGCTCCTTCTGGAAGCGCTTCGGGACCACGCGCTCGAGGAAATCCTGGAGAGCTCCGAACGGACACAGGTACCCGCAGAAGACTCGTCCCCAGAGCAGCGTCGTGATGACCGTGAAGACGACGAGCATCAAGAGCGGGATGTCGCTCAGGTAGACCGATGAGCCCACCGAGATCCCGGCCAGGATGTGCGAGACCGAGAGGAAGCCTCCGTCCACGTATCCCAGGAGCAGGAAGGTGGCGCCGAGCGTCGCCCACCTCAGGGCTGAGCGCTTGGCCACGAATGCCCAGGTCGTCAGCGCGAGCAGCAGGGCGAGCCCGATGACGCGGGCCCACGAGGTGCGCTCGAGCACCCGGACCAGGGCCGACTGCTCGGCTTCCTCTTCCTCGAAGAGAAGTGCCTCGTAGTCGATCTCCTGATCCGCGGATCCTGTAGCGAGAGCTACGCTCGGCGGGACGCTGACCGGCTCACCGGCCGTCCCATTCGGGAGTGCCTCGGGGGACTCCGACGGACCCTCCGGAGCGCCAGGTCCCGGGTCTTCTGCGGAGGTCGCGGCCTCATCGTCGGCCGACGGTCGGGGGACGGGAGCCGGAGACGCGTCCGTGACGGAGGCACTTCCTGACGGATCGAGGGGGCCGGCGGATCCCCCGGTGGCCGCAGCCAGGCGCGGGGGCATGACCTGATAGGTGTTGGCGGCCAGCTCTCCCCGTGGTCCCACATCGAGAACGACCTCGAAGGGGCGAGAGAGGTCCAGGACTCCATCGACGTAGAGGACGCCGGAGCGACGCACCTCCCCCTGGAGCTTCCCATCGCGCAGGAGCGGCAGCATGAGATGATCGTCCGGCGGGACGGTGATCGTGTCCGCATCCTGGACGAAGCTCAGGCCGGACAGACGGAAAAAGAACGGATCTTCTCCGCCGAGTCCCATGAGCATGAGGTGGTGGGGGTCCTCGCGTACCCCCAGCGTGTCCATCGCCGCGCGGAAGTTGGTTTCACCTACGAGGAGCTCCCCCACGGCCGGCTCGGCGAGGTACACCATCGAGAGGACCATACGAATGGGTCCACCCAGGATGCTGACCTGAGTGGCGAGCCCCCGCTCGAGCATTTCTGCCCAGAGCATGTCCTCCAGAGAGGCCAGCGAGGTGGTCCCGATATAGCTTGGCGTTGCGGGTTCCCCGCCCAGATACGATGCGGCCACCCTCCTCGCCGCGTTCCGGATTCCCCGGGACATGGCGTCCACGGTGATCGTCGCGCCCGAGATCCCGTCGATATCCTCCCGAACGCGGAAGCCCTCGACGACATGCTTTCCGGCGAACTGGCGGAGGTAGCTCGACCGATTGAGGAAGTCGCCGCGGCTACTTCGGAGGGACTCGCGGTAGGCCAGGAGCTCGATGCCGGTCAGCCGGCCCTCGAGATCCATGCCGACGAGCACCGTGATCGGGGCCGTGTACCCCTGTACTTCCGGCGGAAGGTCGGACGTGACGAAGGCAAACCCGACCTGGGTCTCCGTCCCCGTGATCGAATCCGTGGCGAACGCCTCGAACACCGGCGGAGACCCCTGCTTCGGACCGAATCGGCTCGCGTTCGGGACGACTTCCGCGAGGAGCTCGGGGGTTACCTCCGTGCCTTCCTGCGCCAGGGCCCCCGTCGGAGTGATCGACAGGACGGCACACGAGATCGTGGTGGAGAGCCACCGCGCTCGGCTCAAGGCTTGCGGAGTCCGTGACGTCGGAGGGCGAGCGGGGCTCGTGTCCTACCGAATGGCCGAGAAGTCGGTCGGATCCATGAATACACTCTCGACGCCGACGACGATGGGGCCGTCCGCCTGCGACGCGTCCCGTGCGGCGTTCCACTCCGGATCCGATCGGAACGCGCTCCAGCTCTCCGTCGCGGCCTCACGGCTCTCGTGAGAGAGAACGTAGATCAGCGTGTTCTCCGACAGGGGCTCGTCCTGCGGCAGCCAGTAGCCGATGTTCACCATTCCATGCTTCTCGAAGAGCCGGACCGTATGGTCACGAAAGCGCCGAACGAGCGCATCGAGACGCCCGGGGTGGGTCGTGTAGGTGCGCAGCTCGAAGACATGCGTGTCACTGGTAGCGGCTTCCTGAGCCCGAAGGTCGCTGGCCGTCCAACCCAACGTCAGTAGAGCGATCGCCAGAATCGGAAGTACTCGGGGCATGACCAGTCCTCCCATGGATGATGCGTCGGAAGCCGACGCGCGGTGCGCAGTCGAGGCCTCCGAATCGGAGTCGTGGTCTCACGGTATGGAGAATCCACGGACCAAGCAATGGAAGAGCTCGCGGAGGGCGAGGTGGGCGAGGGGGGAAGGCCTGGTTATGATGGTTTTCGTATGCCTCGGACTCCAGCGGATTCGCTCTTGCTTCGTCTTCGTCCCTCGGCCGTCTGATGAGTCGCACCACGATCCGGCGGGTGCTCCTGATCCACAACTCTCCCCGGGTGGGGCGATACTTCACGCGGCTGAGGGACGGGATCTCCGATCTCGAGATTCAGGGCTGCCGGGTTTCGGCCCGAGCGCCCCGAGGGGATTTGCCTGAGGGCACGATCGACGAGATCGTGGACTACGGCATGCGCCGAAAGCGGGCCCGGGCGCAATACGGACCCGCCCGCCTCGCATTCTTCGAGCGGGTCTACCGGATTGCCGCGAGACTCCACTACGAGCACGTCCTCTCCGAGATCGGGCGTGCGGAGCCCGATGCGCTGGGTGTCTGGGGCGGGAACTCCGTGGATGCCAAAGCCGTCGTCCTCGCGGCTCGGCACTGCGATCTCCCGTGCTTCCAGTTCGAGAACGGCTTCCTTCCAAACACCACGCAGATGGATCTGGAGGGAGTGAACGTCGAGTCCTCGGTGCCCCGGGATCCCGACTTCTACAGGACGCGTCCGGGCGCCGTTCGACGAGACCTGCCTGACCGAATCGTCCCCCGGGCACCACGCCGGCACAACCGAGGCCTGAGCGCGATCCCGCTTCCCGAGCGCTATGTATTCGTTCCGTTCCAGGTCCAGCTGGACAGCCAGATCCTTCTCCACTCGCCCTGGATCCAAGGGATGGGCCAGCTGTTCCAAGTGATGACCGATGCCGTCGATCGGTCCGGAGCGCCCGTAGAGCTCGTCTTCAAGGAGCACCCCAGCTGCCCGCGCCGATATCCGGATCTGCACGAGCGCGCTCGAGACCTGGATCGAGTCGTGTTCGCCAGCGGCAACTCGACCGACGATCTCATCCGGAACGCTCTCGGGGTCGTGACGATCAACTCGACCGTCGGTACGGAGAGCATGCTTCTCGACCGACCCGTCCTCGCACTCGGGAATGCGGTGTACGAGATTCCGGGGGTCGCCTCTTCCGCGCGTTCGGTCGACCGGGTGGCGCAGTGGCTCGAAGCCGTGTGGGAGGACCGTCCACCGGAGGCTCCCCTCAGAGAGAGCTTCTTGCGCTTTCTCGTGGACGATTTCCTGATCCCGGACCGACATCAGGATCCCGGACCCGCGCACGTCCGGGCCGTGGAGGCGCGTTTTCGCGCCGGGGATCGAGTTCCTTGGGACAGCCGCTCGGGGTCCGAGACTGCGCCACCCGAGCAGACGGGTGAACCGACTCCACGGCACGACGTGTAGGAACGAAGGTCCCGAGACCTGTACGAAGGAGGCCAGCCAGCCAGTGGAACGACAGCACACGCGAAAAGACCACCGAAGCGGGCGGACGCTCGCAATCCTGCTGGGGATCGCTCTGCTCGCCCTGCTCCTCATTCTCACGGCCATGGGTGGGCGATGGGGCGCGTCACCCGAGACCAGCGTGCCCATGCGGACCTCCGCCGGGACCGGCGAGGCGTTGAACCGGCTCGTCGAGGGTACCGAGCCCGCGCCGATCGAAGAGTCCATTCCCGAGCTTCCGACCGATTCCTCGGTCGTCAGCTGGACGCCCGCGGTGGTTTCGCAGGGCACCGTGTTTCAGATTCGTCTGGCCCCCGAAACCGGATCCCTGTCCTCCGCCGAGGGCACCTTCGCCGGCGAGCCGCTCCACTTCAGAGCGGGTGAAGATGGCGTGCTCAGCGCACTGGCGGCCGCCCCGGTGGACCAGCAAGGGGAGGTCGAGCTTCAGCTCGAGATCCGTTACGCGACCGAAGCCGCAGAGATCCGGTTCGTGAGCGTTCCGGTCGTGCCCGGGGACTACCGAATGGAACGGCTCACCGTAGCGCCGGAGTTTGGCCGTCCGCAGCCCCCTGAAATCCAACGCCGGATCAACGAGGAGTCGGCGAGGGCCATGCAGGTGTCGCGTGGCTCGCACGACAGCCCGCGCATGTGGGAGGCCCCCTTCATTCCTCCAAGAGAGACCCGGATCACGAGCGGCTTCGGTCATGGCAGGATGTTCAACGACCAGGTCCAGAGTCGCCACATGGGTACGGACTTCAACGGAGCAGTGGGTGAGCCCGTACTCGCCCCGGCCCGCGGAAGGGTGGCGTTGGTCGGCTCGTTCTACCTGGGTGGGAACGTCATCTATCTGGATCACGGTGACGGGCTCGTGACCGCTTACCTCCACCTGAGCGAGCAGGAAGTCCAAGAGGGTGACCTGGTCGAGCGTGGGCAGCTCATAGGCCGAGTCGGGGCGACCGGCCGTGTGACCGGGCCCCATCTGCACTGGATCGTGCGTTACGGAGTCATCACCGTCGATGGCCTGAGCCTGCTCGATCTAGGGTAGGAACTACTCCCAGGTCGAGCGCGGCCGGTAGGATCGGGTGGAGTCGGCGGTGTCCTCGACTCCATCCTCCTCGCTCGGGCCTTCGAGGATGCCCTCGGTCATCACGGGGGAGACGCTCTCCGCGATTCCCCAGAGCGCGTAGCCGACGACTAGAGGCAGCACGAGCGTTTCCGGTGCGAGGGCCGCGGCGATCACGGCCGCGATCACGAGCAGGGTCGGGCCCCTCCGTTCCTCCTCGAATCCGAACTTCGGCGCTACGCGATACGTGACCGGACTCAGCATCAGGATCAGGAGACAGATCATGATGCCCCCGACCTCCTGGGTGCTCGGGAGGCCTCCCAGTAGGGGAGCCACGACCGAGCCGGTCAGGAAGGGTTGGATCGCGGCGAGCCCGGCGGCGCTCGCCGGTGCAGGGAGTCCTTGCGTGGTCGGTTTGGACCGGCGATCGGGCTCGATCCTGGATCGGGCGACGTTGATCGCGGCGGAGACCGCGTAGAAGGTCGCGAGCACCCATCCCCAAGGCTCTTCGTTCAGGAACACCTCGTGCGCGACGAACGCCGGAACGACTCCGAAGCAGAGCGCGCCGACCAGGATTTTCATTCGCCCCCCGGGTCCCAGCTCCCTGAGGGTGGGCTGAAGCCGTGGTGGATCCAGGAGGTCCAGGAGCGCTGCGAGGGCCAATCCCCAAGCGGCCCAGCCGAAATCGCCCCGCATCGTGGCGATCACCGACACCGCTCCCAGAAGCAGCTTTCCCGAGAGCACAACAGGTAAGCCCAAGGCACCGAACGGCTTCTGACTCATGGGCCGGACTTCTCTCCCTTCGGGTCGATTCCGGGTACGCTTCACCGACGGCTCACCCTCACTGGAATTTGCAACCATCGTGCCGAAGCCGCGACGGGTCGGGGCTCGCCCGACCCGTCATGCACGCCATATACTGCACGGATTGCGTTTTCCCGGGGGAGCCCCACCGAGGCCCTCCGGATGTGCGCGGAACGGGGATCGGACGGAGGATCGGCGATGGAGGAACCCGGCACGAGCGCTCGGCGCGCGGATCTGCAGAGGTATTGGGAGCGGACGCTGAGACTCACCGTCGGGCTTCTCCTCGTGTGGTTCATCGTCGGCTACGTCCTCGCCATCATGATGGCGCCGACCCTCAACTCCATACGGTTCCTGGGAGGTCCCCTGGGGTTCTGGGTGGCCCAGAACGGCGCGATCTACGTCTTCTGGCTCCTCATCCTGATCTACGCGCGTGCGATGAACCGGTTGGACCGCGAGTTCGACGTCCACGACGAGGGCTGATGGACGTTCAGATCGACATCGCCGCGGCGATCGGGCTCACTTTCCTGCTCTACATCGGCATCGCGATCTGGTCCCGCGTGTCCAGCACCCGCGGTTTCTACGTGGCGGGACAGGGGGTCCCTCCGGTCCTGAACGGAATGGCGACGGCCGCCGACTGGATGAGCGCGGCCTCGTTCATCTCCATGGCGGGCTTGATCTCCTTCCTCGGGTTCGACGGCGCGATCTATCTCCTCGGGTGGACCGGGGGGTACGTGCTGCTCGCGCTCCTGTTGGCACCTTTCCTCAGGAAGTTCGGGAAGTTCACCGTCCCCGCCTTCATCGGGGCGCGCTACTACTCGGGTACCGCCCGCGTGGTCGCGGCGTTTTGCGCGGTCATCGTGTCGCTCACCTACGTCGCGGGTCAGATGCGCGGCGCGGGGATCGTCTTCTCCCGCTTCCTCGAGATCCCCATCGGGTGGGGGGTGATCGTGGGGATGGCCGTGGTGGCCTTCTATGCGATTCTCGGAGGAATGAAAGGGATCACCTACACCCAGGTGGCCCAGTACGTCGTGCTCATCACGGCTTTCCTGATTCCCGCGGTGGGGATCGGAGTGTCGCTCACCGGCATCCCGATCCCGCAGATCGCCTTTCCCGAGGTGGCCGCTCGCCTGGACGGGGTGATGGCCGACCTGGGCTTCGCCTCGTACACGTCGCCCTTCACGAACATCTCGGGCTTGAACGTGTTCCTGATCGCCATGGCCCTCATGTGCGGGACGGCCGGTCTCCCCCACGTGATCATCCGGTTCTACACGACGCGGACCGTGAGTGGCGCCCGGTGGACCGGGGTCTACGCTCTCCTGTTCATCGGGTTGCTCTACACCACGGCTCCCGCCGTCGCGGCTTTCGCCCGCTTCAACCTCGTGGACACCGTGGTCGGTCGCCCTTACGCAGAGCGTCCCGAGTGGTTCCGCTCCTGGGAAGAGACGGCCCTCATCCAGTTCTCCGACAAGGACGACGACGGGATCATCGACTACGCTCCCGGAGATCTGAACGACCCCGCCAGCGCGAACGAGCTCGGGATCGATCCGGACATCATGGTGCTGGCGAACCCTGAGATCGCAGGGATGCCCAGCTGGGTCATGGCCATCGTCGTGGCGGGCGGCCTCGCGGCGGCCCTCTCGACGGCGTCCGGCCTGCTCCTCGTGATCGCGTCGTCGTTCTCACACGACATCTACAAGGAGTTCATCCGCAAGCAAGCCACGGAGCGCGAGGAGCTTCTGGTCGCGCGGGGATCCATGCTCCTCGCCGTGCTGGTGGCGGGTCTGCTAGGGATCTACCCGCCCGCTTTCGTGGCTGAGGTGGTGGCCTTCGCCTTCGGGCTGGCGGCGGCCTCGTTCTTTCCAGCCATCGTATTGGGGATCTTCGACCCCAGGACGACCAAGGAAGGGGCGATTTCCGGGATGTCGGCGGGTCTTCTGTTCACCGGAGCCTACATCGTCACGGTCGCGCCGGGATTCGGGATCGGCTTGGAGCCCTGGCTCCTCGGCATCTCTCCGCAGGGGATCGGGACGGTCGGGATGTTGATCGGGTTCGCCGTGACCTGGAGTGTGTCCCGAATGACGGCTCCGCCACCTGAGGGCATCCGGGAGCTCGTCGAGAATCTTCGCTATCCCAGGGGCTGAGGGCGCGAGGCTCGTGCCAAGGGTCTCCATCCGTCCTCCGCGAGAGGCTGTGCACGTGGGAATACCATACGACGTAGGCGGTGCGAGCCGCCCGTGCGAAGATTAGTCTTGAGCAGTAGAGATTCGTTTTGGCGAGTAGACAACGAGGACCGGATGAAGCAGCGTACCTGATCTGTTTTCGCAGAAATCGCACGTTTCACGAATGGGAGAGGACGACCATGACGAGACCCCACCTGCACCGCTCGGCTCTGGCAATGAGCTCGATGGTCGGTTTCGTGGCGATGCTCGGCGCCTGCGCGGCGCAGGGTGGGCTCGGCGCCAATCCCGACGGAGCGGAGGACGATCTCCGTAGCGACGAGCTCCGAATCGAGAGCCTCTCCACGAAACCCCACCTGGTTACGGGGGGAGACGTGCTTCTTCGCGTCGAGGCCGGTGACGATCTGGATCTGTCCGGGGTCTCCGTCTCGCTGAACGGGGGAGACGTGACAAACCGTTTCCGGCCCGGCGGGGACCGGGAGCTGATCGGGCTCGTGACCGACCTTCGGATGGGTGACAACGAGATCCGGGCCTCGATCTCGGGCACGGAAGCTACCATGGAACTCACGAACTATCCGATTTCGGGCCCCATCATCTCGGGGCCCCATGAGTCGCCCTACTTCTGCCAGACCCACCAGTTCACCACCGCCGGAGGAGGGGAGCTTGGGCCGGCGCTCGATGATCACTGCTCGATCGAGACCCGCGTCGAGTACGTGTATTTCTCGAGCGACGGCGAGTTCGAGCCCTTGGACCGATCCGCCCCTCGCCCCGCCGATCTGGCGCAGGCCACGACGCTCGAAGGGCAGACGGTCCCGTTCATCGTTCGCGTGGAGACCGGTACGGTGAATCGCGCGATCTACGAGACGGCAATGTTGCACGATCCATCGGACCCGGAACCCGATCCTTGGACCCGGAGCCGGGGCTGGAACGGCAAGCTGGTCTACACCCACGGCGGTGGGTGTCGGGAGGGATGGTTTGTACAAGGGGACGCAACGGGTGGTGTGCTTCGCGAGGGACTCCTCGAGATGGGGTACGCGCTCACCTCGGCGTCGTTGAACGTGTTCGGTCAGAACTGCAACGACCTGCTGGCGTCCGAGACGCACATCATGGTGAAGGAGCGGTTCGTGGAGCGCTACGGCGTGCCGATCTATACGATCGCCACCGGTAGCTCGGGAGGGTCCTATCAGAGCCATCAGACCGCTGACAACTACCCCGGCGTGTTCGACGGTCTCATCGTCGCATCCAGCTTCCCGGACGTGACTTCGGCCACGATCTTCACTCTGGCCGACGCAAGGCTCCTGCACCACTACTTCACCACGGTTGCGCCTGGGCGGTTCACCCAAGAGGAACAGCGCCTCGTCTCCGGATTCGGGTCCTGGGGGAGCATTCCCAATCTGAGCCGGGGGGCCGCTCGCATCGACCCCACCTACTCCGCCACGGCCTCCGACGAGCAGCAGGGATCGGAGGTGAGCCTCCCGGCCTTGGAGGCGATGCGCTACAGCCCGTCGAACCCGGACGGAATCCGAGCGACCGTATACGACCACACCTTGAACGTCTACGGCGTGGACGAGTCGACCGGCTTCGCGGCGCGCCCGTTGGACAACCGCGGTGTGCAGTACGGACTCCAGGTGCTGAACAGTGGCGGGATCACGAAAGCCCAGTTTCTGGCCCTGAATCGCGAGATCGGCGGCTTCGACGCCGACCTGAATCACGTCCCGGAGCGGCACCGCGCGCACCCCGATGCCACGCGTCGGGCACTCGACACCGGTCGGATCCTGAACGGGGGCGCCGGCCTCTCCCATACGCCCGTCATCGACTACCGGGAGTACCGGGATCATCGCGAGGCTGGCGACATCCACATGATCGTTCATCAGTTCACGACCCGCGCGCGGATGGAAGAGGCCAACGGTCACGCGGCCAACCACGTGATGAACATCGGTGGTCTATGGGGCTTCACGGATGAAGAGCCGGACCTCGGGGTCCTCTTCCGACAGATGGATCGATGGATCTCGAGCGTTCAGGCTGACGACGGACCGCGGTCACCGTCCGAGAAGGTCGTGCAGGCCCGACCCTCCGACCTCGTGGACAACTGCTGGGATACGAGGGGGGAGGGCAGGGTGAACGTGAGGGAGTCCCTCGCGTTCGACGGCACGGGGGTCTGCAGCCGGCTGTATCCAGCATATCCAACGCCACGGCACGTAGCGGGGGCACCGCTGACGAACGATGTCGTCAGCTGTCCCCTAAGGCCCCTAGACCGGTCGGACTACTCGGTTGAGTTCGACGACCACGAGTGGCAGGCCCTGGGCGAGATCTTCCCCGAGGGGGTCTGTGACTGGACCCGGGGAGACCTTCACGCCGAGGGCTATCAGGGCACCTGGTTGTCGTTCGGTCCGTCGGAGGTGAACCGGGCGAGGTAATCGCCCACACCCGGCCCTGGTCGTGGGTCTTCGGCCCACGGACTGCGGGCCCGCATTCCCTTGACAGTCCGTCGTCCTCGGACTACATATGCCTCCTGGTTGAGGTTGAGAATCGTTCTCAACTATGGGGGTGGTGCGTGAATTCGTGCAATGGATGAGCGGGACTCGGGTCGCTGCCTTGAAGCCATCGCAATGGTTTCGGGCGTGATCCTCGTGACCCTCACGGGCGTTCTCGCTCTCGGCAGCGGCGCGAACGCCTTCGGAACCGAGGGACCGGGGCGTCCGGACCGGAGCGGAGTGGGCCATGATCCTGCGCCGCCCGGCGTTTGGGTGGAGGGGGAGAGCCTGGTGATGGACACGCGGCTATTCGTGCGGCTCCGGGCGCCCGGACGCGATGCCGGCCTCCGCTGGATCCACGAGGCGAGCGGGGTCGCCCGGCAGCACGAGCGCATCTTGAGCAGCTGGTCGAACGAGTCGGACCTCTCGAGGGTCAACCATGCCCCCGTGGACCGTTGGGTCCCGATGTCCTACGAGCTTTCCAATCTCCTGCAAGAGGCGGAGCGTTGGTCCGTAGAGACGCACGGGGCCTTCCTACCCTCGGTCGGGGCCCTCGTCGACGCATGGGATCTCCGGGGATCGGGTCGAGTCCCCGATCCGCGGGAGCTCGAGCTGGCCTTGAGGGCGATGGGCCCCGCGGCGGTCGAGCTCGACCCTCGGGGCCTGCGAGCCCGACGCCGTTCAGAATCGACCTGGATCGACACGGGTGGCTTCGGGAAAGGAGCCGCCCTTCGGGCAATGACGCGCACGCTCGTCGAGCGGGGAGTTATCGACGCGCTCATCGACTTCGGGGGTCAGATCGTGGCCCTGGGGTCTCCAACCGGGGACGGGCGCGGCTGGCCGGTCACGGTCGCGCACCCCGACCACCGGTTCCAACCCGCCCGTCCGCTGCTGGTGTCCGACGTGTCGGTTGCGACCAGTGGTTCATCGGAGCGCAGCCTGCGGGTCGGTCAGGCCTCGTTCTCGCATGTTCTCGATCCTCGCAGCGGGCAGCCGGTCGCTCACTGGGGCAGCGCGACCGTGGCGTCCCGGGATCCTCTCGTTGCGGACGCGGTGGCGACGGCCATGCTCGTCATGGGTCCTGTCGAGGGTCTCCAGTGGGCCAGGCGCCGCGCAGACGTGGGTGTGCACTTCTCGGTTCTCGAAGCGGACGGCGTGGTCCGTGAGTTCTGGAACGACACGATGGAGACCTGGCTCGAGCCCAGGGTCGAGAGGGTGGCTCGATCGACCCCGGGCGGAGCCAGTCGCGGACCGTGAAGCTCGCGCGCGCTGGGTACGGGTCGTTTTTGCGGGCGGGGGCCGTCGCGATTGCGGTGGGTGTCGAGTGTCTGGCTGCTGCAGGGGGCGTAATGGGGCAAGACGCCACCGCCGACACCACGGATCTAGCGGAGATCGAGGCCCGAATCGAGGCTCTGACGCGCGAGATCGAGGAGCTTCGACTGGGGAGCGACGTGGTGGCCCGCGCCGACACGAGCGTCCTGGGCCTGGGTCCGGCCGCCTCGAAGATCTATGGCGTCCAGCAGGGCGTGTCGATCGGTGGGTACGGCGAGATTCTCTATGAGAACTTCGCGGATGAGCGCGAGGACGGCGTGCCCTCGGGAAAGACGGACCAGATCGACGCCCTGCGGGGCATCGTTTACGTCGGCTACAAATTCGACGAACAGTTCCTCTTCAACTCGGAGATCGAGCTCGAGCACGCATCCACCGGGCAGGCGGGTTCGGTCTCGCTCGAGTTCGCCTACCTCGACTACCGCCTGAGTCAGAGCTTCGGTCTCCGGGCGGGCCTGCTCCTGAGCCCAATGGGTTTCGTCAACGAGCTTCACGAGCCCCCCATCTTTCTGGGCTCGGAGCGACCCCTGACCGAGAACCGGATCATCCCGACCACCTGGCGCGAGAACGGGATCGGGGTGTTCGGCGAGGCGGGGGACTTCAGCTACCGTGCGTACCTCATCAGCTCGCTGGACGGCGTCGGCGGCGGTTCTTCGAAGGCGGGTGGCTTCTCCGCCGCCGGTCTCCGGGGAGGCCGTCAGAAGGGATCGAAGTCGGTCGCCGAAGACTTCTCCGTGGTCGGACGGGTGGATTGGAACGGAGTGCTGGGTCTGACTCTCGGGTCGTCGTTGTACGTGGGGAACTCGGGGCATGGCCGGGCCCTTCCGAGCGGCGCCGTCGTGGATGCCCGCACCCTGATCTGGGAAGGCCACGTGGAGTATCAGGCTCGAGGGCTCGACGTACGGGGTCTGCTCGCCGTGGCCGACGTGGACGAAGCGGCCGGGTTGAACGCGCTTCAAGACCTGACCGGCGACTCCTCGATCGGTGAGCGGCTCCAGGGAGGATACGTACAGGTCGGCTACGATGTCCTCAACACCTCGCCGACCGGCCATCAGCTCGTCCCCTTCGTTCGCTACGAGGCTGTGAACACCCAGGCCGAGGTACCGCTCGGCTTCAGCGCGAATCCGACCAACGACGTGACGATCCTGACGCTCGGGCTTTCTTGGAAGCCCCTTCCACAGATCGTCGGAAAGGTGGACTATCAGATCCAAGGGACGGAAGCCGAGACCGGGGTCGACCAGGTCAACGTCGCCCTCGGCTACCTATTCTGAGCCGGCCACGCATGGACCCTGATCGGACGAAGCGCGGCAGATACCACCTCCGATCGCGCGCGGTCCTGGCCGTGATCGCGAGCAGCGCGGTCCTTGTGCCGATCGCTCCCCTCCCGGGCTCGGCTCAGGTCTTCATGACGCAGGAGGAGGCGTTGGAGCTCGCTTTCCCCCCTCCCGCGATCGTCGAGCGCTCGACCGCTTTCCTCAACGAGGGGCAGCTCGAGTCGGCCCGCCGTCTCGCGGGGTCGGGCGTACGGGTGGACCAGAGGATCGTGACCTACTACGTGGCCCGGCGCGGCGGGCGGCCGGTCGGGGTCGCGTACTTCGACGCCCACCGGGTCCGGACGATGCGTGAGGTCGCCATGGTGGTCGTGTCACCACTGGGTTCGATCGAGCGAGTCGAGGTTCTCAGCTTCCTCGAGCCACCCGAATACATGGCCTCCGGGCCTTGGGTGGAGCAGCTGTCGGGGCGCAGTCTGGACGAAGAGTTGGCGGTGAACCGGGGGATCGTGAACCTGACGGGAGCCACCCTGACCGCAGGGGCGCTCACTCGGGCGTCGCGGAGGGTCCTCGCGCTCCACGAGGTTATCCGTCCGTTCGAAGTGACCGATGAAGGAGGCGAGGGTTGAACGCCTTCGAGAAATGGTCGGTATGGCTGACCTCCGTGCTCACCATCATCACGGGTGTGGCCTACTTCTGGACTCGGTACATGATGGAGAGCTCGGATCCTTTCTCGGTGCTGAACCATCCGCTCGAGCCCTGGTTCCTCAAGGCCCATATCATCGTCTCACCCCTGCTGCTGCTCGCGGTCGGGTCGATCCTGGTTCGTCATGTGTGGAAGCACTATCGACTGGGCGTGGTCCTGGGAAGAAGGAGCGGCCTCACGACCGCGGTCGTGTTCTTTCCCATGGTGCTCTCCGGCTATCTGATTCAGTCGGTGGTTCACCCGGGCCGTCTTCGCGCGGTCACGTTGTCCCACATCGTGCTCAGCGCCCTATACGTACTGGGGTTGGCCGGTCACCAGGTCGTGACGCATCTCCGGCGTACGACCGCCCAGAAGCGGCGTCTGCGACGACTGGAGGAGGGAGTCCCGATCCCCGCGGGTTGGGAAGACCGGGTCTGAGCGCAGGCGCCACGCTCACTCCTCCGGGAAGGGCGCGTCCGCGTCGAGGGCGAAGGTCCAGACCCGACCGGCCCCTTGGTCGCCCCCCGGTCCCGACAGGATCGTCACATACTGACGACCGTCGAGCTCGTAGGTGATCGGGGTGGCAGGTCCTGGGGCGAGCTCCATCTCCCAGAGGCGCTCGCCGGTCGTCGCGTCCAGGGCATAGAAGACCCCCTCCTCCGTCGCGCTGAAGACCAGGTTGCCGGCCGTGGTCATGGTGCCGCCGTTTCTGGACCCGGCATGTGGGATCCGCCAAAGCTCCTGGCGGGTCACCGGATCGATCGCGGCCAGAAAGCCGCGCGGCTCGGGAAGCTCCGGGGGATTCGGTCGGTCGCCGCCGCCGCCCGTCCCGAGGTTGAAGCGACCCGGGACCGGCTCGAACTCCGTGTTCACACGGTAGAAGGACTGGTTGTGCTGGCCCGGGAGATAGACCAAGCCCGTATCCGGATTCCACGACATGGGGTTCCAGTTGTGGGCCCCCCGGGGTCCGGGAGAGAGCCACACACCCGTCGGATCGTAGCGGGCCTCCGGAACCTCGATCGGGCGGCCCGTCTCCATGTCGACCTCGTAGGCCCAGGTGACGTGTCCGAACGCTTCCGCCGAGAGCAGCTCGCCGGTGATGCGGTCGAGCACGTAGAAGAAGCCGTTCTTGGGCGCCTGCATCAGCACCTGGCGCTCCTGTCCGTCGATCGCGATGTCGGCCAGGATGATGTTCTGGACTGCGGTGTAATCCCAGTCGTCCCCGGGGGTGGTCTGATAGTACCAGACGATCTCACCGCTGTCCGCATCGAGGGCCAGGATCGACGAGAGATACAGGTTGTCTCCCACACCATCGCTTCGATGCTCGCGACTCCACGGAGCCCCGTTTCCGGTCCCGATGTAGAAGAGGTTGGCGTCGGGGTCGAAGGCCATGCCGTCCCAAACGGTCCCGCCCCCTCCCAGGTCCCACCAGTTTCCCTGCCAGGTCTGCGCCGCGAACTCCATGGCTGGGGACTCGAAGCCGAGAGCCGGATTCCCAGGCACCGTATAGGTGCGCCAGGCCTCCTCGCCGGTCTCCGCGTCGTAGGCGGTCACGTAGCCGCGCACGCCGAACTCGGCCCCGCTGTTTCCGATGATGACGTTCCCGTTCGCGATCCGTGGGGCCATGGTCACGCTGTACTCACCACCGACCGGAGTCGTCTGCTGGACCCAGACGACGTTGCCTGTCTCCGCGTCGAGCGCAACCAGACGCCCATCCAGGAGACCCGCGTAGACCTTGCCGTCGTAGAGCGCCGGTCCTCGATTGACGGGCCCACAGCACACGCTGGGCCCGCTATTCGCCCTTCCACCCTGGACGATTGCGGGATCCCACTTCCAGATCTCTTCGCCGGTGCGGGCGTCGACCGCGAACACGACGCTCCAGATGCCGGTGCCGTAGAGCACTCCGTCGGAGACGAGCGGCGTGGCCTCGAGACGACCCTGATAGCTCTCGATGTCCCAGGACCAGGCGAGACCGAGGCGATCCACATTGGTCGCATCGATCTGGTCGAGTGGGCTGTAGTACGTTTCCGCCGGGTCCCGGCCGTGGGACAACCATTCACGCGGGTCGGCCTCACGGAGCGCCGCGTCGTCCACGACGCTGCGCTGAGCCGAAAGAGGACCGTGGACGAGGAGCGGTGGGAGGAGGACCGCGAGTGTCAGGGCGAGCCGCTTCATGAAGACCTCGTATGGAGTTTCGATTCCCTCAGGGGAGCACCCGGGGCAGGGCGAGCAAGAGATGCGGGTCGGGTATTCGTGTCAACGTGCCCTGACCGCCTGGAATCTCCTACAAGTCAGGACACGATCCGATCCCTCTCCGGCCGGTCCGGACCGGCCTCCGGATTCACGGGCGCGCGCTCACCGGGTGAGGATCCGCCGGTCCTCGAGTGGGTAGGAGCCGCCGTCATGCCCTGCGCCACGATTCACCTCGTTCTCGCCGACTGCGTGCTCGAAGACTGGCGACGGGATCCCGGTCCGTCTCCGTTCGACGTGACGCGGCGCGAGCTGCGGGAAGCATTCCTCCACGGGGCGCTCGCCCCGGACATGGGGTTCATTCCCGGGACCGACCGGTTCGTCTCGGAGCTGGCGCACTACCTGCGGCCGGCGAAGCTGACCCGCGCCCTCGGTGAGGCGGCTGCAGGCGCCGTCGACGAGGCATTCTCGTGGGGATGGGTGACCCACGTTCTCGGGGACGTGGAGATCCACCCCATCGTAGGGCGAGCGGTGGGCGAGCGGCTTTACGGAGACCGAGCCCGCAGGGTCGATGCCGAGGAGGACGTGGCCACCCACGTCAGCACCGAGGTCGGTCTCGATATCGCGTTCCTTCGGAAGAATCCGAAGGTCTCCCGACCCCCGAGCGCGCTGCACTTCGACCGGGACCGGATCCGTCACCTGAGCGAAGCGCTGACACGCACGTACGAGATCGGTTGGGACTCCGGCACGCTTCTCCGGGGACATGAGACGGCCGTCCGTATGTGTCGTCGTTGGCCTGCGGCGCTGCGTGCGGTCGGGTGGGGGGCCTCCGCACCCCGATCAGCTGGGCGTAGGGTTGCCCGGGGGGTCGCCGCGGCGCCCTTCGGACTGCTCGCTCGGTTGTCGAAGTCGGGCTCACCGGCGCGCGGATTCCTCAGACCCGTTCTGCCGCCGGAGTGGATGGTCCGCGAAGTGGAGTCGGTGATAGAAGCGTTCCCCGGCATGGTCCGCGAGGTGGTGCGAAACGGGTTTCCCTCGATCCCCGAGCGGAATCTCGAGACCGGTGGGCCTGCGGGCCCGGGAAAGGGACATTTCGCCTCGGACGTCGTGGCGCGGAAGCTCGAGCAGGTGCGAAACGGAGAGACCTCGCCCGGCGGCACGAGCGCGCTCGATCCCCGAGCGGGTCAGGCTTCCTCGTAGCGGTGCCGCAGATCGATGATTCCCTGGGGCTCCCCGAGGATCGTCAGCCGGTCGCCGGTTTCGATCTGTGTGCTACCGTGGGGGACTACCAGTTCCGTCCCCCGGCGGATCATGGCGACCAATGCGCTCTCGGGCAGGTCGATGTCCCGGATCGCCCTCCCGACCAGCACCTCGCTCGGATGATCCGCACGGACGTCCAATACACACATCCTCTCGTCGCGAAGCATGACTTCGCGGAGCTCCTGCTCGTCGCCGGCTTTCAGCCACTCCTCCAGAAACGTCTCGTCGTCCACGCGCGCAGCGATCTGAGCGAGAATCCGGAGGTGAAGCCCGGGGTCGGACTCGGGGCTGGCTAGGAAGAAGCCAGCCTGGATCGGTCGGTCGGGCTGAGGCATGGGCGAGCCGATATCGACGTCGATGTGGATGGTCTGTCGGGCGCGGACGAGGACCACCGAGGGCTCGGGGAGAGCGGGAAGGCGGAGGTGAGGGAGGATGGCTCCGTGGGCCGTGGGCGTCTTGCCCGAGATCGTGCAGGAGAGGAATCCCTCGCTCAGCGGCGTCTCGGGAATACGGAACTCCTCGGACATGGCGCCGGACACCTTCGAAACGATCTCGGTGAACCCCACGGGCTCCCTGAAGTCGATCACCCGCGCCCTGGTGATCAGCTCCTCGAAGGGGTCGGCCGCCCTGAGTCCCTTCTCCCGTAGGATCTCGCGAAGCTCCCGTTCCAGACCCGGGTCCCTCTGGCGACCGAGCCGCTCGAAGACATGGTAGATGGCCCCCTCACGCATCACGCGGTCCCGCGCATAGTAGGTGTACCACACCACGCCCAGCATCACGAAACCTCCGCTGAGAAGCGTGGCGAGCCACCCCATCTCGAGAATGATCGGGAAGGGAAGAAGAATCCCGAGCACTTGGATCCAAGGGTAGAACGGCGAGCGAAAACCTGGGTCGTACGAAGGGATCCGACTCTCCCGCATGACGAGGACCGCCAGACAGCTCAGCGCGAACATGATGAGAGCGAACGCCCCCGCGAGCTCCGCGATATGGGTCGGGTCGAACAAGGTCAGCGCACCGACCACCAGGGCGACGGTCGCAAAGATCGCCACGTGAGGGGTTCGCCATGCGCTGAGCAGCCTGAGCACCCTGGGAAGCATGTGGTCGCGACTCATCGCCCAGGGGTAGCGGCTCGCGCTCAGGATGCCGGCGTTCGCCACCGACGAGAACGAGACGATGGCCGCCATCGTCATCACCGCGGCGCCCACGGGCCCGAAGAGGCTTTCGGCCAGCGTCGCTGCGGGGGTAAGGTCTCCTCCGTTCGCCGTCAACGCATCCACCCCGACGACCGAAACCATCACCCAGGTTCCCACGACGTAGGCGACGATCGCGGTGAGGAAGGCCAGAGCGACTCCGAGGGGGATGTTTCGCTCCGGGTCCCGGACCTCCTCGGAGAGAGACGCCACCTTGATGAGCCCCATGAACGAGACGATCACGAGACCGACGGTCGCGAGGAAGGAATCCATGTCCCGGGGCAGAAGTCCCCCCACTCCACTCGGGGCGGCGCGAGGGAGCCCGCCCACGATGAACCAGCCCAAGACCAGCAGCAGCGCGGAGGTGAGGACGAGCTGGAACGAGCCGACCTTCTTCGCCCCGAGCAGATTGAGGACTCCGAAAGCGATCGCGAAGCCGACGGAGATCGGTCCGACGGGGGCGTTCGGGGCGTAGAGCGCGAGGTATGCTCCGATCCCAACCAGGGCGAAGGCCGATTTGAGGATGAGGGTGATCCACGTCCCCAGCCCGGCGACGGTGCCGAGGAGCGGGCCCATGCTGCGGTCGACGAAGTAGTAGATTCCGCCGGCTCTGGGCATCGCCGTCGCCAGCTCGACCTGGCTGAGGAGCCCCGGAACCAGACACAGACCTGCCACTAGATAGGCCGTCGGGATCGCACTTCCCCCGGAGATCGCCGCGAGTCCGGGTAGCAGGAAGAAGCCGGTGCTGAGGGTCGCACCGGTCGCCACGGCATAGACGTCCAGCAGGCCGAGCGCCTTCTTCAGACCGCGAGCTGCCATGCGGGTGCACCTCCCCCTCTTGAACCGGTGTTACGGGGGGCGACGGCAGGTCCGTAGGGGCGCAGTTCTGCCGGTAGCCTCGCGCGAGACCAATGTTATATGTTACGGCCCCCTCGAGGCCACGCCGAGGATTCGCGAGTCCTCTTTTCGGTGGTCGGGCGGGCAGACGGATGGAGGTGCCTCGAAGCGCTGAAGCCCGAAATAGTCCACGG
>JAHEKL010000013.1:19245-22420 GCA_024638345.1 Gammaproteobacteria bacterium
CGAACGGCAGCCTCACCGTGCGAGACAACCGCACGGGCACCGAGTACGAGATCGACATACTGGACGGGAATGTGATCCGGGCGATGGACCTGAGGCAGATCAAGGTCGATCCGGAAGAGTTCGGGATGATGTCCTACGATCCAGCGTTCACGAACACCGCCTCCACCCGCAGCACGGTGACCGAGATCGATGGCGGGAAGGGGATCCTCCGGTATCGGGGGTACCCGATCGAGCAGCTGGCCGAGAAGAGCTCGTTCCTCGAGGTCGCCTATCTCATCCTCAAGGGCGAGTTACCCTCACGAGACGAGCTCGATCAATTCATCCACGACGTCACGTACCACACCTACATCCATCAGAACATCACCAAGTTGCTGAGCGGCTTTCGGTACGACGCGCACACCATGGGGATGATGATCTCGGCGGTGGCGGCGCTCTCGACCTTCTATCCGGACGCGAAGTCGATTCACGATCCCAAGAGCCGCTGGACTCAGACGGTGCGGCTCGTGGCGAAGATGCCCACCTTAGCAGCGTTCGGATATCGGCATCACCGCGGTCTCCCTTACGTACACCCGGAAAACGAGCTCTCCTACAGCGCAAACTTTCTCAACATGCTCTTCCGGATCGGCGTGAAGGACTACAAGCCGGATCCCATCCTGGAACGCGCGCTCGACGTGCTGTTCATCCTGCACGCGGACCATGAGCAGAACTGCTCCACGACCGCGATGCGGGTGATCGGAAGCTCCCAGACCGATCCCTACTCGGCGCTCGCGGGCGCGATGGCCGCGCTCTACGGGCCCCTTCACGGGGGCGCGAACGAAGCGGTGCTTCGGATGCTGAACGAGATCGGGGACGTGAGCAACATCCCTGAGTTCATGGAAAGCGTGAAGGCAGGAGACCGCCGCCTCATGGGATTTGGGCATCGGGTCTACAAGGCGTACGATCCCCGGGCGAGCATCATCAAGAAGACCGCGCACGAGGTCTTCCAGGTGACGGGAAAGGACCCACTCCTGGACATCGCGCTCGAGCTCGAGAAGATAGCGCTCGGAGAGGACTACTTCGTGTCGCGTAACCTCTATCCGAACGTGGACTTCTACTCCGGTCTCATCTACCAGGCGATGGGCTTCCCCGTGGAGATGTTCCCCGTCCTCTTCGCGATCCCTCGCACGGTCGGATGGCTGTCCCAGTGGGAGGAGATGCTGACGGACCCCGAGCAACGAATCGCACGTCCCCGTCAGGTCTACGAGGGCAGCGGCGAGAGGAGCTACGTCCCCATGGACCAGCGAGGCTGAACGCGCTCACGCCACCTCGTGGAGATGAACGTCCCGCTGCGGGAACGGAATCGAGCATCCCGCATTCTCCAGCTCGACCTTGAAGCGACGCGTGAGCTCGAACCTGAGCGGATGGAACTCGGTTCGGTCGCACCACGGACGCACCACGAAGTTCACCGAGGAATCTCCCAACTCGGAGACGGCGACCACGGGCTCCGGCTCGCTGAGCACGCGAGGGTCGGACCTGAGAACTTCCATGATCGTGTTCCTCGCAACCTCGAGGTCGTCGCCGTAGCTGACGCCTACGATCATGTCCACCCGCCGGGTCTGATTGGCAGAGAAGTTCTTGATGGTCTGCCCGTAGATCTGGGAGTTCGGGATCGTGACTCGGATGTTGTCGAAGGTGTTGAGATCGGTCGAGAAGAGCCCGACTTCGGCCACGGTTCCCACGGTCCCGCCGACTTCCACCACGTGGCCGACCACGAAGGGTCGGAAGGTCAGGATCATCACACCGGAGGCGAAGTTGGCCAACGTGCCCTGAAGCGCGAGGCCGATGGCGAGGCCGGCGGCGCCGATGACCGCCACGAACGAGGCCGTCGGGACACCGAAGAGCCCGAGCACGGCGATCCCGACGAACGCCATCAAGCCCCAGTAGACCATCGAGGTCGTAAACGGGATCAGCATCGGCTCCATGCCCGTCCGCCCGAGCGCTTCGTGGGTGATGCTCCGGAGACGCTTCGCGATCCAACGACCCAGGATCAGCACCGCAAGGGCACCCAATACGCGAAGCCCCCATTGGCTACCGAGCGTGATGAGGTTATCCAGGTGTGTGGCGAGGTCGAATTCGAGCATGTTCGTCGTCTCCGTCGGCTTGACTCGAGGTCTGGGATCTGCGTGCGTGGGGCAGCTCCGCACGCTCGGAGCAAACCCGTAAGGGAACCTCGCGTTCCCGGCGGCGGCAGCACCCGACCGACTTGCGTTTCGATGCGTGTTCCGCCATTTCCCAGGCGAACCGTTCGACCCCAGAAGGGCCTCGGTGGGACAGGCCGAGCTAGCGACGAGGAGCGCTCTTGAAACGGGTTGGCGTTTACGGCTGGGGGATCGTCGCGCCCAAGTCTCCGAACATCGACGCGTTCGCGAAGAACCTCGAGCGCTCGGAGAGCTGGTTGGATACGTTCGACGGATTCGGTCCCAACACGTTCCTCGTAGGCGAGCCCGACTTCGACTTCGCGGACTATCGCGACTGGATCGACGCGCGCTTCCCACCCAACCGGTTCTCTCAGCTCGTCTCCAAGATGGACCCCTTCGCCCTGTACGCGGTTGGGGCCTTCATCCAAGCTTTGGGTCAGAATCCCGGAATCGAGGAGCTACTGCAGGAGCTCGGACCCGAGGCCCACGTTTACGTCGGAACCGGATTGGGTGCGTTCTCGGCGATCCACGACGCGACCCTCAAGCTCGATCGCGCCCAGAAGATCTGGGACCGATTCTGGGCCAGCGCGGAGCGATGCGAGCCGCTTCGCGCGTTCCTGGACGGCTCCCCGGACTCTGCGACGCAGGAGGGCGCGGAGGGCCCGGAGGGGGTGCCTCCGAACCCTGAGGGCATTTCCGATCCAGATTTGAGGGACGACGCTTCCCGAGTATGGAACTCCTATTGGTCCGCCCGATCCGCGGAGCTGAGGGAGTACCTGAGCGAGTTCGCGAAGATCGAGGAAATCTCGGTGGACGGAGATGTCGAGGCCGGGAAGCTCAGCCTCATCCGGGAGAAGGAGCGGCGGCGGGCTAGGCTGCAGGAGCGCTGGGGCGCGCCGGACCCGCCCTGGACGCAGGTCTCGGCGAACGTACTCTGGAATATTCCCAACATCCCTGCCGCGCAGGTCTCGATGGTGGGTGGGATCACCGGGTTCACG
>JAHEKL010000188.1 GCA_024638345.1 Gammaproteobacteria bacterium
TTCGCCGGGCCTCGACCCCTTCGGCCGCTCAACTGCAAAGCCGTCAGAGGTGCGCTGTAGAGGAGAGGCGGTTCACCCGCACCCCGCTACTGTCCATCCTCCTCCAGCTGCGCCATCTGTCTCAGCAACTGCTCCCGCTCGGCGACCAGTCGCTCGAACTCGTCGTCCTCGAGCCAGGTGAGCTCGACGTGGAAGTGCCCCATCTCGTCGGCACTGCGTCGACCGAAGAAGACCCACTGGTCGGGATCCGGGTTGTTCGGGTTGTCCAGGGTGTTGTCGTACTGCGCCGTGACGATCAGGACAGTCCCTTTGGGGAAGAGGGGCGCCGCGTGGTCATCGTACTGATGCGCCGTATGCCATCGATGATCCCAATTGATGCGGTTGACCACCTCCCTACGTCCGTCCGGATAGATCGCCTCCATAGTCTGGTACTTCCCGCGCATGTGCATGTGTCCGCGGATGCTGTTGAGGCGCATGTTCCGCTCGAGCACGTGCACACCCTGCTGGGTCGCGACTCCGTGGGGCGGAAGAGCAAGATCGTTCAGTCGTGTTTGAACGTTGCACTCGGGACTGTCCAGCGGCACCCGAGCCGGCTGCTCCCAGCACCCGCTGTTCTGCTGCAGCACCGTGCGATTCGCCCTCGGATCGGTCAAGAACGAGGCGTGCGAGACCTCGAGTTCGGGCCGCTCACCAGGCGGGTAGAGCCAGATCCCCAATTCGATGTAGGCGTTTTCCACCAGCTGGCCCGATGGGAAGAAATGCATCGCCCATTCGATCCGCTGGCCCGGCTCGATCAGCTTCCCGGCATCCGACGGGAAGAGGTCGTAGTCCTTACCGGCTGCCGACGAGGCCAACTCGGAGTTGGCATGGTGGAAGACATATCGGCTCTCGAGGTCTCCCGGCCGGATCTCGGTCGCCATCGCCCATCTCGGCTCGGTGAGACCATCGACGTACGACACCGGCTCGAACCAGTGGTCGAGACCCGTCGGGGGCACCGTGTAGGGAGGGGACGCCACGATCAGGTCCGGAGGCCGACCGAAGTGGGATTCCAGCTTCCAGGAGATGGACTCGTCGAAGGTGAGGGGCGGAGGCATGTCCGCGGGATCACCTAGCGGTGCCCCTGAATCGACCCACTGTACGATCGTCCCGATCTGCTCATCACTGAGCGAGACGTCGTTCTTGAAGTCCTGGATCCCAATGCCCGGCTCGATATGCCAAGGCGGCATTCGCCGATTCGCGACTCGGTCCTTGATAATGGGCGCCCAGGGCTGCGCCTCCTCGTACGTGAGGAGCGACATCGGTCCCATCCCGCCCGGTCTGTGGCAGACCTGGCAGTTCTCTTGGAGGATCGGGGCGACATCACGCGCGAACGTGACTTCCTGCCCTTGGACGGCCATCGGCCAAGCCAGCAAGGCCATCGCAATCCCAGCGAACGAAACTGCCCAGATCCGTCCGGTTCGGTCACAGAGGGGGTCGTTCATCGGATCTCTCCAAGTCGCTGACTGGCGGAACGAGAAAGGCCCGCTCCTCGGTCACGGTGGTTCGCTGCAATCTGCGTGCTCGAACAGCGCGTGACAGCTGGTCAAAGCTAGGGGATTCAGCGTCGGGACGCCAGCAATCGCGCAAGGTGCGGCTCCCAGGCGTTCCGTCTCGGGCCGATCCCCGGGATCACCGCTGATTTCGGGTTGCGTTCGGGGCTTTCCGCGGCGTACCACCCCCGCTCAGGGGCTTACAACCTCAGGAGGGATCGGCCGCGCGGGTTCGGTGGAAGTCGGTGACGGCCTGGTATGCAGCGGCCACTGCGAACAGCCGCTCCTCTCCGAAGGGCCGCGCGGCCATGACGGCGCCTCGGGGCACGGTCTTCCCCGTCTCGCCGTCGGTATCGAAGCCGATCGGCATGCAAAGCAGTGGCAGTCCCGTCCCGTCGAACGCGTCGGTCTCGCCGGTCAGGACCACTTCGCACTGATTGAACAGCTGGGTCAGCATCCGGTTCAGCAACAGATTCCGCGCCTGTTGAACCTTCACGTAGGTGTCCGCGCTCTGAAGCATCCCGTTGAGGAAACGGGGAAGCCGGTCGGCGAAGTCTCGGACGTCCCTCCGAAGGTGCTCTATGAAGAACGCGGTAGGATCTCCGTGAGAGCCCCCAAGAGGCTCCGACGTCAATTCCTCCCACTGATCCGGGAGGGTGATGTCGGACACGATCTGGACCGAGGCGTTCTGCTCCAGCACTTCGAGGAACGCTCGACGGAGCGTGTTCACGCCCTCGTCCTCGTCCGCCAGATAGTCCGGCCAGATTCCGATGCGGGTAGGCCAGCGGACTCTGGGACGCTCTCCCGGAAACGCCGTGGCTGCGAGCGCGTAGTTCGGTGGCTGGGGAAGACCGAGGCTCCTCGGGTCGTTCGGGTCCGGCCTGGCGATGACCTGGAGGAGAATCGCGGCGTCCTTGGCATCGCGCGCCATCACGCCCACGTGGTCCCTGGTGTAGCTCAGAGGGATCACTCCGTGAAGGGAGACCCGCCCGAAGGTGGGCTTGATGCAAGTGAGTCCCTGCGCGTTGCCGGGTCCGGTCACGGAACCCCCGGTCTGAGTGCCGAGACCTGCGACCGCGAGCCTGGCTGCAATGGCCGTCGCGGACCCCGAAGACGAGCCACCCGGGCTATAGCGCACGTCGTCGGGACTCCAAGCGTTCCGCGTCGTCGGAACCGTGGTGCCATACACCCGGGCTCGACCTCCTGCCAGGTTTCCCATCTGCCCCTTCCCGACGATGAGGCCCCCCGCGGACCGCAGCAGTGCGACCACCGTCGCATCGTAGTCGGGCTGAAAGCCCTCGAAGACGAGCGATCCCCCCTCCGTCAGAAGATCCGACGTATAGAAGTTGTCCTTCGGTACCAGGCACATCGCCCGTAGGGGAAAGCGCTGCTCGTCCACGGGTGTCTCGTCCAGCGCCTCCAGGAGCGCCTGGCGAGTCGATCGGTCCGCGTATGCCTGGTAGATGTCCTCGAAGGACTCGATTCGCTCGGCATAGGCTTCGACCAGCTCCGTCGGCGCCAATGCCCCGCTTCGTATCAGCGTCATCGACTCGGCCATCGTCAGCGTCGTCGGGTCGTCGACGCTCTGGATTCGGACGTCCGATGCGAACGCCTCCGGAGTCACGACGAGGCTCCCAGGACTGGCCGCCACTTTAGCTCTGGAAAGGACCGCTCCCGACGCCGCCGCGGCTGCCGAGAAACCGGCCATCCGGCCGAGGAACCAACGGCGCGAAACCCGCTCGTCCTGGGGAGGCGGCGGGCCACTGGGCGAATCGTATTCGCTCATGGCGATTGCTCGTCGGTCCATGCGGTGAATGGAGCGGGGTGCGCCACGGGCAGGTGGAGTTGCGGATCGATCGCGAAATCGGCGGCCGCCGCGTCCTGCCGGAGGACGGATCTGGCGTGCTCCAGTAGCCGCTCCTGGTCCATCGGTGCATCCTCGTCGGACTCCGGGAGCACGGAGATGTCGATTCCCAAGAGCGCATATCGGGTGAGAATGTACCTGTTCAGCTCTTCGTCGGTAGGCGAATTGGGTCGGCTGGGAACCTGTATCATCGGGGTCTCCGCTGTCTGCCGGTCACGAAACGGAACCACATGCCGTAGACTGAGCTGACCTCGAGCTCGCGGAACGATGGCTCGAGACGGCCAGTCTCGACGAAGATGCCCGGCGTGCGCGTAGGGGACAAGCAAAGGGAGGCAGTGGCGTGAGCGAGAACCCCGAGTCCAGTGAGCGCGCCCGGAGGGTCGAGCTTCTTCACCTCCTGGGTGGACCGCTGGTCTTCTCGCTGCTGTTGGCAACTTCGCTTCAGGGCGTGTCATTCGAGACGCGGGGCGCCATGGGTCTATTGGTCTGGATGGCTTGGTGGTGGATCGCCCGCCCTGTCCATCTGGCGGTCACCGGGCTCCTGCCGCTTCCCGTCGCTGCGGTCTTCGGGCTCGCCCCGATGGATGAAGTGGCGACCTCGTACTCGCAGGACACGATCCTGCTCCTTCTCGGTGCGAACGTCCTGACCAGCGTTTGGACCCGTTGGGGGCTCGATCGGCGGATCGGTCTCGCGTCGCTCCTCGGCGTGGGCACGAGCGCGAGACGCCAGATCCTGGCTTGGTTCCTGGTCAGCGCAGCGCTCTCGAGTGTGCTCCCGAACACGATCGTCGCGGCAACTCTGATTCCCATCGTCGTAGCTATGCTTCGCTCTATCGGGATCGAGGATCTATGGAACAGCCGGGTCGGCACGGCACTCGTCATCGCCGTGGCATGGGGCACGAGCGCCGGCGGGGCCGCGACTCCGCTGGGCGGTGCCCCGAATCTCTTGACCGTCGGATTCATCGAGGAGTCGATCACCGGCCGGGAGTTCCTCTTCCTGACCTGGGTCACCCGGCTCGCACCCATCACCGCGGTGATCGTGGCGGTGATGTTCGTCTTCCTTCGATTCGCGATGCAATCGGAAGCCGCGGAGCTGTCCGGCTCCCGGGAATTCGTGCAAGAGGAGATTAGGGCCCTCGGGCCCATGCGCGCGGAGGAGAAGTGGGGCTTCGCCCTCTTCGTGGTTGCCGCGGCCCTCGCGTTCGGCAGGCCACTCTACGCGGGGGCCGTCCCGGGGCTCACCCCGGCATTCGCGTTCATGGCGATGGCCGTGGCGAGCTTCGCGATCCGCACGCGAAAAGGACCACTCATCACGTGGCCCTTCGCCCAGGCCCACATGTATTGGGGACTGTTCTATCTGTTCGCGGGGGGGATCGCCTTGGGCCGTATCCTCGGCGCCTCCGGCGCCGCCCAGGCTTTCGCGAATGCGCTCGTGCCGTACGCCGGGGAGGGCGGATTCATGGCCGTCCTCGTGTTCTCCCTTCTCACCATGGTGCTCACCCAGGTGACCAGCAACACCGCTGCTATCGCGATCGTCGTTCCGGTCACGATCAGCACCTTTCAGTCGCTCGGGCTGAATCCGATTCCTTTCGTCTATATCGTTAGCGTCATCGGGAACTGCGGCTTCATCCTCCCCTCGTCGGCTGGTGGACCCGCCGTGGCCGCGGGGTACGGGGTGAACCTGCAGACCATGGCGGCCAAGGGCCTGATCGCATCGCTCCTGGTCGTCGCCGTCCTCGTCGCCCTCGGATATGCGCTCGCTCGATGGTGGCCCGCGTTCGGGATCGCATAGAGCCGCCCTGGTTTGATCCAGAATTCCACGGTCCGCTTGGGAGCTTTCCGCGGCGGGGCAAGCGACCGCAACTGTAACATTTTGGACCTCTACCCTCGGGTTCTAGGTGAGCCTACGTTCCCTTCGCGATTACCGACCTGGATCCTCGATACCGTCATCGGCGTTCGCCAGACTTGCGTTGAGACCAGCGGCTAAAATCCCATGCATCTGAGGTACTGAAGGCGCGTGCGCGAGCAGCAAGTGATCCCCATCCCGAGCCTCGAGTGGAGGCTGCTGAGTACAGCTTTTCTGCTCTTTGCTCCGACTCAGCTATATCTCGGGCAGCCTGTGTGGGAGAGCAGTGGCGGGATCATGTTACAGGCGATCGGAATCGCCGTCGTCTATCTCCTGGCCAGCTCGGTCGCCCCCCACGTGGTT
>JAHEKL010000189.1:0-3872 GCA_024638345.1 Gammaproteobacteria bacterium
CTTCCGACGAGCACGGCGTACGGATCACCCTTCTTGGGGGGCACGGTCCGGTGATCCTGCAGGTCAAGGGGATTGTGGCGCCCAGAGTACTCGACTCCTGGGATTCGCGGAAACTCGCTGTCTTGCGCATTGACCAAGCCACCGCCGGCCGTCGTAGGGAAACGGCTGGCGGGAGGATCGACGCCGTCCACGACCCACTCGTAGAGCGCAACCGTCAGCGCCGTCCGGATCGGTCCGTACTCCAACGGATTGCTCAAAAGATGGCAATCCCGACGGTCGGGCCTGGCCGCATGGACACCCGGGCCGCCGCCGTGCTGGGTGCCGGCGACGAGGTAGACACGCACGCTCTCCGGCAATTCGATGTCCTGTCCGAGCGCATCCGTCACGATCAGGGATGCGCGAGCCTGCCAGATCTCCGTCTCGCTGTCCGTGTGAATGATCTTCGGGCAGGTGCCTGAGGCCGAGCATTTCTCCAGGAGTCCGTCGGTTCGGCCGCTGATCGGATCCGTGAGGGTCGTGTACGTGAATGGAAACTGGTCCCCCGGATACAGGTGGTTCGAATGCTCGGCCTGCATTCGACCGGGCTGGCTGAATGCATAGTTCGTGAAGGTCTTTCGGGATCCGGCGATATCCGGATGCATGCCGTCGAACACGATTCGGCCCGCCGTATCCTCGTTGAATCCCTGGTAGAGGAAGTCCCTCAGATACCGACCGCTTTGCGAGATCCCGATGGAGACGGCCGTGGCAGGCAGGCCTTGGAAGGCGAGAGGATTCGGGTTCCCGAGATCATCCGACGCATCGTACCGGAGAAAGGAGATCGCGTCTCTCATCGCCACGAATCCGAGTCCCATGACGATCGGGTCCCTGGCGTCGTAGATGAACTCGTAGATCGCACCTCCGCCGAACTCGGCCGGACGCTCGATCCGAATCTCGCCCGCATCGACGTAGCTCCACCGCAGATCATCTGGAGTGGCCCGGGGGGCGTCTTGGTTGGACCGGACCGTCAGAGTCGCGCGATTCTCGTCGAGCGATGCGGCTTCGTATGTCAGAGGCGCGGTCGAAACGCGCTCGCCGTCGTTGAAGACGATCTCTTCGAGTATCCGCCCCACGATCGGAGAGCCGTCGGGCTGCCGGGCGATCGGAAGGAATGGAACGATGTTCGTGTCCGTTCCCTGCAGATCTCCCTGCCAGCCGACCATGACGAAGGCGAACCCCCGCTCGAGTAAAGCCAGGTCCGGGGCCCGGCGCCGGCCACGGTTCGGAACCGTGTGATAGATCGCGCGATTCCATCGGCTCATCTCGACCGGGCGATAGATCTCGACCGTGGTGCTGTACTCGACGTTCCCTCGATCATTCAAGGGCGCGTGGTCGACATTGACGATCTCACGGTGCCGCGGATCGTCTGGATCCGCCTCTCCATGAACGACGCCCCGCAAGAGCTCGTACGCTCCCACTTGCCCGAAGCTCTCGCCATCGAAAGCCGGCGACTCGACCAGTTCCAGATCGATGCGAGTGACCTGAGCCGAGGAGACCGTCGCGGTCAGGAGGGACAGCAGGAAGGCCGCACCGAGAGAGATCGCGCGTCTCGTCGTCATTTCACGCTTCCTGAGGGGACGTGTGACTGGCAGGCCACGACCGATGGGGGAAGATGTCCGGTCTGATTGGACACTGCAAGAATCGACGAGCTGCCCCCGTGTCGAGGAAGCGTTCGGCTACCGCTGGGACTCGGTAGCCATTTCGTCGTAGAGGCCGAGCACGCTTCCCATGAAGGGGCTTTCCTTCTGCATCGTCCAGCTCAGCTCGGGTGTCCGAATCCTGGTCGATGCCTCGCTCTTGGATAGACCGAGCCGGACCAGCTCGGTCATGTGGACGCGAACGGCCGACATCTGATTACGGAAGGCCACGATTTCGCTTCGCTCCATGAGCGCTCCGTCCGCTGGGATCGCCACATCGAAATCCAAGGCCAGCAGGCCGTCCAGGCTACCCAGCCAGCTTCGGCTGCTACCGCCATTCGAGTAGTCGATGAAGGGACCGGCCGCATGGAGCAGACGACCGACGTACACGGCGCGGAGATCCGGGAAGTAGTAGACGATGACATCTTCAGCGGTCGGCCCCTGGCCCAGGTATATGGCCTGTACGTCGATGCCAGCCAAAGAGACGGCCGTTTGAAACTCGGGTTGCCGGGGACCGTACTGCCTCGCGTGTTCTTCCGCGGCCGTCGTCTTCGCGGACAGGACGAACGAAACCGGGAAATCGCTCACGCGGCTCACGAGCTCGTCGATCTCGGCGAAGTCCTCCGGGTACGTCTCGTCGATGAGAACCACTCCGCCCGGAGCGACTCGCACACCGACGTTCCCGCCGGAGCGGAGGATGGCATGGAGCCCGTCCTTGACCGGCTCGATCGACCAACCGTCCTGCGCGTGAGCTTGAACCGGACACAAGAGCGTGAGCGCGACGAGCGCCAGGGTGGGTGTCTTCATTTCCGATCCCTCGAACCGCCGGGTTCCGATTCCCCTGCCCCACCGCCTCCCACGTGAGACTCCCCCCGAGACCCCAGGAATGGAGAGCCCTTCCGGGCTGAAAGAGGCAACATGCATGCCCCGGGTTTGGAGGGTACGTGCGCAGACCCCCGAGCCATCAGGACGGCCTTTCCCCTGGGGCAATGCTCGAACCTCCACGTACCTCGGGGCCCAGAACCACGAGAGCGTGCGGGCCGCTGCGGGCGTGCCCGTTCTGATGCTCGACTGCAACGGTGCCCATGCCCCCAGTCTTCGAACTCGAGCAGGATGATGTGGGTCGTGTCCGCCTCTCCCGCTACCTTGGTCAACTCGAGATAAGAGACGATGGCTCCCTGGCTCATCGCGCGGTCCCAGACCGGACGTATGACGTCCCAGTAGCCTTGGCTGTATTCGGCCTCGGAGCCCGTGTGTGCCTTGAAGGAGTTTATCGAATAGACGTGACCGGGCTCGGATTGAGCCTCCGCGATCCAGGGTGCGCACACCGCGATGAGACCTGCGATAGCTAACAGACGGAGCATTTGAGCCTCCTGGCTGGGAAGGATGAGAAGTGCCCCTGCCGGCTGAGCCACCGAGTCGCAAAACCGAGATCCTACGGCCCTCGGCGACATCGCCGAACGAGAAAGGAGTCCATAACGCACATGAAGCTTGGCCAATCACTCGAGTTCCGTCGTTTCACCGTGATCCTCGTCGTATTCCTGCTGCCACTCGGTTGCGGCGGTTCGAACGGGAGCGGAGACGTCGGTGGGGCAGCTAGCAACGAAGTCGTTGTGGACCCCGACGCCCCCGGCATCCGACAGACCGGACCCAACCGATTCGAGGTGGTGGTCATGGCCTTCGAGGGAGGATTCGATCCCACCGAAGTCAGGGTTCCCGTAGGGGCCGAGGTCACCTTCAGAGTGCGATCCGCTGACGTCTCTCACGGACTGCTCATCGAAGGCACCGATGTGGCGCTGGAAGCACCGGAGGGCGCTGATTTCAGCCAAGCGACGTACACCTTCAGCGAGCCCGGTGAGTATCCCTTCCTTTGCCACGTATACTGTATCGGAGGCCACGAATCGATGACCGGCGTGATCATCGTCGAATGAAGACCCCGTGACACGACCCACCCCGGCGAGCGTCAGACGACGGCGTCTTGCTTCAGCCCAGGTCCGTACACCAGGCCGAGAACGGCCCCGGCAATCCCTTCTTCGAATAGGTGCCAGGCTCCGTCGATCAGCACGATCGAGAAGGGGCCCTCCATCGCCGCGTACAGCACCAGATTGGTGGGGAACCACCAGAGCAGACCGATGATCGCTCCGAACTTGAGCCCTTCGGCGAGGGGGGACCCTCCTTCGTAGCCCTTGGGATACATGT
>JAHEKL010000189.1:3882-5561 GCA_024638345.1 Gammaproteobacteria bacterium
TAGGCCATGATGAGTCCGACCAATACGTAGGCGAGGATCACGGCCCAGAACAGCGGTGGATCCCGCATGGGTGCGGCGGATGCCGATTCGTAGAAATCGCTCATCAGAAGCACGTGCCACACGAACGAGAGAAGAAACGCGGTTCCGGCCGCGGCCAAGGTTCCAAGCAGGAAGTTACGCGAGTTCATTTTCAATCCTCCCATTCAAGATGCAGGAGATCCTTCCGCAAGTGCCGCGGACTGGAAAGGCTCAGTTCCCTGTTCCGGTGAAGACGAGTTTCTGCACGCCGCGAGTGCTCCCGGCCACATAGAGGTTCTTTCGCGAATCCGCAGCGATTTGATGACCACCACCGATCATTCCAGGCAGCTGGATGTTCCCGATGATCTGCAGTGATGCCCGATCGACGATTACGATGTCATCGCCCCCACCCACATACAGGTGTTCTTGATCCGCGTCGGGAGACAGGGTCAGATTCCGGGCGAAGGGTGCCTCTCCGCGAACCAGCTGCTGGAGAAAGCTGCCGTCGGCCGTGAACGTCTGCACTCGACGATTCTCCCGGTCAGCGACGTATACGATTCCGTCGTGACTGACCCTGATCGCATGTACGATGCTGAACTGATCCGGTCCCGGGCCGTCCGGCACGCTGCTCAGGGCAGGGGGCGGACACTGGTCGTCATCCTCGGGAGGATTGCCAAAGGCTCCCCACATACGCTTGTAGGCCCCGGTGTCGGCATCGAACACAATGACCCTGTGGTTCCCATAGCCGTCCGCCACGAAGACCTCGTTGGTAGGGGCGTGGACGGCCGCATCGGCGGGCTGATGCAGATTCACCCGATCTGAATTGCCACCGCTTTCGCTGGCCCGGCCGATCTGCAGGAGGAACTCGCCCGCGGGACTGAACTTCAGTATTTGATCGTCGTCGACGGGCTCTAGGCGCGGCAGTGCCCGATCCGGGCAGTAATTGCCACCGATCCAGACGTTGCCGGACTCATCGAGATGAATGAAGTGCTCCCGCTGTGGCCATTGATAGCCCGGGCCATCCCCACCCCATGCGTCGATCACCTGCCCATCGGGGTCGAAGACCACGATCGGGGGAGCAGCAGAGTTGAGCTCTTCGTCCGAGAGAGTCCTGGGCCGATGTATGAGCCAGACGTTGTCGTCACCATCGACCGCGAAGCTGGAGGGATCCCCTAGCTTCCACTCCGCTGGCAATTGTGGCCAGTCGGGATCCAACTCGTACTGCGAGCTGAAGGCTGACCGGGTGGTTTGCGTTGCGGACAGGTCATCGGGTACGAAGCCCTGCTTCAAGAGCAAGGCCGGGAAAGCCAGATAGATCCATACCAACTGCCATCGACCACGGCAGTGGATCTCGCGGATTGGGCGGCTGATGGGATCGTCGGAGGGTTCGGCCATGATCTGGCCAAGATGCCGTCCATCCGAGTGCACAGCAAGGTGATGGGACCCTCGGTCGTGGTTCTACGGCTCGTCGCCCGGAAACGACTCGATCAGTCGCCCGGACACTCCAACTGGCCAGCGCGGGGATTCGTGCCCTGGGCAGCCGGCCCCGGACCGGAACGCGGAAGGCCCATCGCAGCCTTGATCATCCCATTCTCAACGGGGCGGATGCCAGTCTCATCGTAGAGAAAGGCGTCGAAGTAGTTCGTGGAATAGACCTGTGG
>JAHEKL010000190.1 GCA_024638345.1 Gammaproteobacteria bacterium
GAGGTCGTTGATCTCACGCAGGTCGTGGTCGGCTACATCCCCAAAGACCTGTTTCTGTAGGCATCAGCTCACGGGCTCGAGGGAGGATTCTTGCGATGAGGATCAGGTTGCTGGCGGCAGCAGCGGTGCTCGTATCAGCGGCGGCGCTCGTATCAGCGGCGGCGCTCGGATCGGTGGAGGCCCCCGCGTCGATCGGAACTCAGGACACCCGGTTCCCGCGCAATCTGGAGGAGTTCGACCGGATGTTCGAGGAGCTCTCGAATTGGGGACGTTGGGGTCCTGACGACGAGCGGGGAACGATGAACCTGATCACCCCGGCGAAGAGTCGGGACGCCACCGCCTTGGTCCGCAGTGGAATGACCGTGTCTCTCGCCCACAACCCGATGACCGAGGAGGCTCCGGACAACCCCGTGACCGCCTTCGAGCACGTGATGGGTGGCAACTTGCGGAGTGACACGTACCGGTTCACCTATCACGGATACGGGGTGAGTCATATCGATGCGCTCTGTCACTTCGCCCACAACGGCCGCCTCTACAACGACGTACCCCTGTCGGCAAACACCCCCGACGGATGCGGGAAGCTCGGCATTCAGAACTTGAAGGGCGGGATCGTGACTCGCGGCATCCTGCTGGATTTTCCGCGACTGAAGGGGGTGCCATACCTCGAGCCGACGACGCCGATCTATGTGGAGGACATCGAGGCGTGGGAGAGAGAAGCCGGAGTCACCGTCTCTTCCGGCGATATCATCTTGGTTCGCACCGGGCGGTGGGCGCGGCGAGAGGCCCTCGGTCCTTGGCAGGTTTCCGGAAACAGCGCCGGCCTACATGCGTCGGTGCTCCCTTGGATCCGAGAACGCGACGTCGCGTTCGTGGGCAGTGATGCGGCCACGGATGTGATGCCGTCGATGGTCGACGGGATCAACCAGCCCGTCCATACCCTCCTCATCGCCGGGCTCGGCTCGAACATCTTCGACAACATGGACCTGGAGGAACTCGCGGAGACCGCAGCAAGGGAAGGCCGTTGGGAGTTCCTGCTAATGGCGGGTCCGATCCCAGTAACCGGGGGGACCGGCTCTCCCCTCAACCCAATCGCCGTGTTCTGAGGCTGATTACCGCTCCCCCTGCGATCCCACGCCCGAATGCGCAGGGGATGAGCGACGAGCTCAGAGTGGCTCGTAGTCGAAGAGTGCCGCGGCACAGTCCGTCGCCCTCGGGTCGCCCGTTACCGCACTGAAGTCCGTGGAGTCGCCCGGTGTGAAGACCTCGCCTCCGATGGCGTAGGTGACCTGCGTGCCCAACGGCTCTCCGGACTCGTCTCCCCAAGTGAGCTCCACCTGTACGTAACGGACCACGACCCCCCCGGTGTTTCGGACGTAGCCATCCGCTCGAAGCGAGTCGCCACGTCGTTCGCACGAGGACAACGTCACCGGAAGGTTCGATGCCGTAGCATCGGCCGGCGAGGCCGTGGAGGGACTATCGACCTGAACGCCGCTGTCGGAACCGAGGGTCCATAGGAGAAGGACCCCCAAGCCCACCGCAGCCAGTACGAGTAAGAGGAGACGAAACGTCGCGCCGGTTCGCCACTCAGTTGGGCGATGCATCTCGATCTCCGTTCACGGTCCTCCGATACACAGGCGCCCCCGTCCCTAGAGGCGCTCGGCCTGAGATCTTACAGTGGACCGGCCGGCACGATCCCCTGCCGCGGTCGCGCGCGGCGCCATTCGATCAGTGCTGGAGCCTTCGCAATTGTGCCTCGAGCATCTCGATTCGGAACAGGAGCTTCTTGGACGAGCTCCTCATCTGAAGGAGCGGTCGAACGATATCCTCGAGTCGGGCTTCGATTCGGCGAAGCCGCTCGCTCAGATCCGATTCGTCGCTAGCGGTGCCCCAGACTGAAGCTCCAGTCGCCTCGAGGCCCTGCTCGTGACGGCTTCCGCCTCGCTTCGCGGACTCGAGCACCGCGACCGTGTGGACCCGATCGATGGGCGAGTTGTCGACGCAGCTCATGGTCGGCCTCCGTGGTCTGATCCGCTCGATCGACCCAAGCGAAGAGTCAATCTTCATGGTGCACCAGTAGAGTGTGCAAGGTCCGAACCGGACGCCCACTGGCGAAGCACAAGTCTATACGTGTTGGCTTCTTGCAGCCCGGCTCGGCGAAGCTCGTTTGGGTCCGTGCTGCCAGCACTACTGTTGGATCTTGCTCGATTCCTCGCAAGTTGAGGGGTGAACGTTTCGAGACCGCGGGAAAGTGCCATATTTGCAGATTCGCCTGCATCGCGAGACTCCCTGGTCACTCATGAAGGAGGCGGCATGGGTTTCGATCGGATCGGTTCAATTCTGACCCTGGTCGCGATCGCGCTGCTTTTCGGGTGTGGTAGCGCAGAACAGGCGGCCCTCACGGTCGACTCGGGTCACGGAACGTTCGCCAAGGGCGGTGATGACAGGACCGGACCCTACGGGGTCGTGGAGGGCTGGTGGAAGCCGGCGCCGGATCATGGCGACGAGTGGACCTGGGGGTCGGTCTCCGGTGTCGCTGCGGACACGCCGGACCGCGTCATCGTGGCGATATGGGGAGATCAGAACGCCGAGGGGGAAGAGAGACCCGGCAGCACGAACTACGTCGTGGCCGTGAATCGAGAGGGCGACATCATCGAGAACTGGTCCCAGTGGGATTCGATCTTCAACCGACCCCATCAGGTCTACATCGATCCGTACGATCCCGAGCGTCACGTCTGGATCGTGGAGCGCGGAGGGAATGGGGTCCACGAACAGATCCTCAAGTTCACGAACGACGGAGGCGAGCTCGTGATGCGGCTCAGGGACCCTCAGCCCGTCATGAGCGAAGCGGAAACCCGGGCCAACACGAACCCGGGACCGCTCGACTTCGGGCAGCCGGCGGTCATGGTCTTCCTGCCGGACGGCCATTTCCTCTTAGGAGACGGCTACCATAACGGGCGCATCGCCAAATACACGACGGACGGCCGGTTCGTCATGCAGTTCGGCTCCGTCGGGACCGGACCGGGTCAATTCGACCTCATTCACGGGATCGCGGTGGACCGGAGTGGCCGCATCTATGTTTCGGATCGGATGAACCACCGCATCCAGGTGTTCACGAGTGACGGCGAGTACATCGAGGAGTGGCCGGATATCTATGATCCGGTCGGCATCTTCATCGACGAGAACGAGATGGTCTGGGTCTTGGACGCAACGCTGAATCGGATGCTCAAGTACAGCTTGGAGGGAGAGCTGTTGGACTACTGGGGTGCGTACGCCGAGGTCTCGTCGCTAGGAAGGAGCGGATGGTCGGGTGGTATGTCTCTCCCGCATCAGATGGACGTCGACAGCGAAGGCAATCTGTACGTGGCGGAGTTCAGCGGCCCGTGGCTGGACAAGTTCGTTCCCAGACCCGATGCGGACCCCCGCAGGCGGATCGGTCCGCAGCTGGGCACGAACTGACCGTCATCGCGAGCGGTGGTCCTCCGCGGAGCTCCGTCGCCGGGCTTGAACCGCCTTCCTGGTCGTTTCCCTCAGGCGCCCTGCGCCTGCATCACTCGAAAGGCCTCGATCCGCCATCCCTCCCCATGACGGCTCAACACCGCCGTAGCCCGGTCCTCATGGGGCGGGCTTCCGGTGAATTCGGCCTCGAGGTTCGCCACTGCGACATGTTCGCTCAGCAGTCTCAGGGACGCGAGAGAGATGCCGGCTTTGACATCGGGGGGCATCTCGGACCACGCGGCTTCCATCATGGCGATCGCAGCCGTTCGACCCACTGCCCTGGGGCTTTCGAACACGATCAGATCGGCATCTTCAGTGAAGTTCGAGAAGAACCGAGCCCAATCCCGTCCGTTGATCGCGTCCTCGAGGGCTTGAACCACGTCTCGAATCGCCTGCTCGTCCGACATGTTGCCTCCGGTGTGGGATATCGGATTCCCACCTCTCGCTTTCAGTCCCGCCCCTTCAACGCTGGTTCGATGCTTCGGGCTGAGGAATCGAAGTCGTATTCACGGGTCCCATGCCCCATATCTGCACGACCACTTCCTCGTCCTTGGCCATGTCGTAGTGGTGGCCTTCCGGCGGCTCGTAGATGAAGCTCCCCTCCTCGACCGGGATCATGTTGTCCGGGTTGTAGACATCGGCCGCGGCGCCGGTCGCTACCCACCAGGTTCCCTTCAGCACCTGGATGTACCTCGCCTGATTGTGATAATGAGGACGGCTACCCGTTCCTGGAGCCCACGTGAGCTGGAGCACGTAGAGCCCGGGCTCCGAGGGGTTACCGATGATGCTGACCCTCCTCTCTCCCTCGGCCGGGTGCAGGTCCTCCGGGCCGGCGATGAGGAACCCCTCGGCATCGGGCTGAAGGTCCTGCGCCGAGCCCATCCGAGGGCTGGCGAGCAAGGTCCCCAGGATGCAGCAGAAAGCGGCTATGGCTCGCGAATGTGTCATGACTCCCCCTCGGAGTGGCCGACGCTCTCGGCACCGAGATTTGGACGGCGCCGCCGTGGCCACGAGAATACGGTTGCCGATAACATTGCCACTCGACCCCCGAGTCGGCTAGTTGTCGGGGTTCGAGACATCGCCGGACAAGACCCTCGCGGCGGACTCTCGTCCGAGCTGTCTCGCGATTTCCAGCGCCAAGCCACGGTTCGGCTCGTCCATCCGACTCTCGTCGTTCGGGCGCCAGAGCCACACGGAGCGGGTGCCCAGAACCGTTGCGCCGGCATCGCGGAGCGCCTGACCGAGCATTCTCTCCGCACGGCCCGTGGACCCGGCCCCACCGATGATGGCAAGGCTCGGCAAGCCGCTCAGGTTCGCCCGGTCCAGATATCGGCGCGTCGGTCTGTCCGGAGCCCAGTAGTACGTGTTGCTGACGATGCCGATGATCGCGTAACCCTCTGGAGCCCCGGGGGTCGTGCGAGTGAGGGTCGTACGATCGACCGTCAATCCAGCGTCTTTGAACCCCTCCGCCAGGGCTTCCGATATTTGATCGCTGAAGCGAGCGTCGCGGCTTGGGTGGAATAGCACCAGGGCCCTCCCGGATCCGCCCCCACCCAGGTTTTCCACGACATAGTCCGCCTCCAGCTGGACCAGGACCGTGATGGTGGCGAGGCCCAAGATCACGAGGATCAGAGCCCCCATCATGAGTCGTCTCACCGCTTGATCATCTGTTGAATCTCGAAGGACTCGACCCAGGAAGGCGAGGGGTCGACAAGCTACCGGCGTCTTCGCCAGAACAGCCGCAGCTGGCGGGCGGGCTGGACGGTGAGGATCAGGAAATCCTCGTCGAACTCGAACCCGCGAAGCGCTTCTTGTGTGGCTTGGTCGGGATTGATGTGCCCCTCTCGTCGATGCGTCACGATCCCCCTGACCGAATCGACTTCGTAGCGTCCGTAGTAGGCCATGTACCCGTTCACCATTCCCGGTCCCGTCTCGGCGTCACGATCCTGTCTCACGATGTGGACCGACATGGAGCCGACGCCGTCGTACATGATGATCCCCTGTGCATTCGGACCGAACAGCTCGGTGCTCGTGACCCACTCC